>AEPR01000216.1 GCA_000195205.2 Oxalobacteraceae bacterium IMCC9480
CCGTCGCTCACAATTCGTAGGGGTGGCACGGCACTATCGTGCCCACGCGTGCGCACCGAAAACCATCGTCAAGTCCAACCGTTGCAGGTGCATTCGCGTCGGCACGATGACCCTCTGCCTACCCTAGAGTAAGTACTGGGGGGCCCATGAGGGATGCCAACGTTCTCTGACGTCAGCGCATCGCGGAAGCCGCCGACAGCAAACTTGGTGGCGCTGTAGATCGACCAGTTTTCAACACCGTATCGGCCACCCACGCTCGATACCGCACCAATCATCGCGCCTTCGCGGCCGCGCAGTATTGCAATAGCTGTCTGACTGCAGTTCAGGACGCCAGAGAGATCGGCGTTGATCATCTGTTTCCAGTCTTCCGGATCCCTGTTTTAAAATTTTGCACGGATTCCCAAACCCGCATTATTGAATCGGGCCGCGTCAATACCGCTTGGCGCATTGGTGACGAGCGCGACTTTTTGCTTTGGGTTTTGTATTTTCATGATTCATGGTGTTATTGCGCAATGATTTATCCCTACTTTTATAGTGGATTAAAAAATAATTTAAAAATAAAGCGCTTTGAGTTATTAGTTGCTGGAAAGTTCAATAAATAAATAATGAGGAAGGTAAGGCATTGTTTCGGTTGCCGGTGAAGAAATTCAATGCGTGCTACGATAATCGAGTAATGAAATTTAAATAATTTCATTTGGTCGATATTCTAAATAAAAAGCAGTTTAAGAATATTTCCATTCATTAATTAAATATGATAGGTCAACCGTGAAAAAATTATTAATCGCTACTGCTGTATTTGCTACCTGTGCCGCGCCTCAGGCATTTGCGCAAACTGCGCAATCCAGAAACTTCGAGGGTTTTAGCGCCGGCATCAACGCCAATTACGCGAAAACGCGTGCCACCGCCCGTTTCGGTAACCAGTACGGCAGCACCGACGACACGTCAACCAACGGGAGTGTCCAGGGTGCCTACGGGTTCGCCTTGAATGACAAGTTCGTCATGGGTGTCGGTGCTACCGCCGGTTTCGGTGACTTGGACGCCGGTTCATTCAACGGTGTTTCGGTCAAGGCGAAAGACATGTACTCGATTTACGTCGAGCCGGGTTATCGGATGACAAACACGACACTGGTATATGGCAAGTTGTCGTATCAGAGAATGAAAGGCGAATTGTCGGGCGCCGGTACCTCTACCAGCGATACGTTTGACGGCTACGGTATCGGGGTGGGTGTGCGGTCGATGATCAGCAATAAATTCTATGTGCAGGCCGAATTGTCGGAGCTTGATTATGGTTCCGAATCGGTTCGTGGCATCGAGATAGAACCAAAGCAGACAGTGGGAACTATTGGTGTCGGCTACAAGTTTTAATTAGCGCTGGTTTAAAAGCCGCACCTACGGGTGCGGTTTTTTTATGGCTGAAAATAAATCAATTCGTTTGATTAGTTCATTCCGGTTTCTGAGTCAGGTACCGGAAAAATAGCTATTGATTGCACGGGTAATCCAGAAACCCAGTGTCGCGGAGATAGCAGTAACACTCGTTCCCCAGGCAATATCGATAATGGCAAAACGCGGCGACCAGCCGTCGAGCGTTGAGAGATTACTCAAGTCGTAAGTGCCATAAGCCATTAGCCCCAGCAAGGCACCGAGCGTAAGTGCCTTTGTCCACGAATTGCTGTCCAGTGCGGGCTGTACGGCGAAGACCACAATCCCGACGACAAACAGCAGATAGAACACGATCGCCGGTGTCATGAGCGGCGTCGGCAGCAGCAAGCCGTCGAGTTCGCGCATGTAAAAGCCTTTGATGACAAAACCCAGCCAGACGAAATCCAGTATCCAGAAAACGATGCCGGTCGAAAAATAAGTAGTGAGATATTTGGTCATGGTTGCCTTAGCTTGTGATGGCGTACCTGGCCACCAGTAGATCGATTTTCTGCTTGAGTTTGGCTGCATTGAACGGCTTGACCAAATAGTCATCCGCACCGGCGTTGGCCGCTGCCAGAATATGCTCCCGCGTGGCATCAGCCGTCACCATCAGCATCGGGACGGCACGCAATTGCACGTCGGCGCGGACCTCCCGCATCAGCGCCAACCCATCCATCAGCGGCATCGCACAATCGGTAATCAGAAAGGTGATCGGTGCGCCGACAGCGCGCGCGTTGGTGAACGTGCGCATTGCCATGGCACCATTGTTTGCCTCCGATACTTTCATGTACCCGAGTTCTTTGAGCAATTGCACGATCAGCCGACTTGTCGGCTCGCTGTCGCTTGTCAGCAAGAAATGTAAATCGGAGTGGGCAGTCGCCAGGTAATGCATTCGTGAGCCCCTATGACGTAGTCGTATAGGCGCTGAGTGTAGTCATTGAGGCAAGTGTTGACTATAGGACCAGCAGCCAGTCTTCTGTAAGATATCGCGACTTTGCGGGTTCCTCTTCCGAAAAACTTCTGCTACACTTCGACCTCGCCGGGGTGCAGACCCTTGCGACGACTGAATCAGGAGAGGTGGCAGAGTGGTCGAATGCGCTGGACTCGAAATCCAGTGTACGGGTCTCCCGTACCGTCGGTTCGAATCCGACCTTCTCCGCCATATACGCAATAGAATCAAGAAGTTATACGATGCTGTTGCAAAGAAAAAGCCCCGAATTCGGGGCTATTTTTTTGTCTTGTGGGTCGAAATGTGCGGGATTTTGTTTCGATTGGGGCGTCTGAATTCGGTGAGCGCAGCCTCACTTTATTTTGTTGATGGCATCGATTTTTGACCGCATGTCGAGGTGGGCATAACGCGCAGTACTGGCCATTGATTTGTGGCCGGGCACTTGGCCAACGGTCCGTGCACATTTTGTAGATGGTGAGCATTTGCTGTCGGGTCAAATACCGTTGTCATGCGTTTTTTCGGTGGGCATCCCGACCTGCAACCGCAAATTGATGTCACTCACACCAAATTTTTTTTGTGCGTAGCGACAGGCGACGAACAAATAGCGCAATTTGTTTTTGATCGATGCAGGGGCCAGGCGTAGTACTTCAGCCTGTCGGTATTCGGTGCCGACTGCGGCGAGTTCGGACAAATAGCGTCCCTCATAGAAGTAGGGCGAGCCATTCTAAGTCCTTGGCAACACCTATTCAGGTAGGGGTAAAAATGCGTGGCTACTCACCCACTCATGCCGCCCTTGTCGCTCAATCCGGACACACTGCGCATGCAATTGTTTTCCCCGCAGCGGTCAACACGAAAAAGGCGGGTTTTCCAGCGATGGTTGATGCGCTTTCTTGCGGTTGCATTGGGGCAGCGCGCCCCATGACCATTGACGCCATTTAATCATTGCAGTGGCATGGGATCGGCACCGGTCCCTTTTCAGGTCTAAGGCCTAAGGCCTAGGGCTGAGTGCGCGGGCGGGTAGAGCGCGCGCCTGGCAATGACATTTCAACTTGGCACCAGGCCAGGCGGCCGCGCGCTGCACCTGCGCGAGGGGGCTCCGCACTGGCTGCAACACACCTTTGCCAAAGCCGCGCTGCTTATCGGGCAGAACATGCGCGCTGTCGCCGGCGCGCCGGATCGCGCCAATCCGGCATTCCCGGCCATGACCCCAAAAATAATTTGGTTAATTTCCGTACGGCAAGCCACTGACTCCTAATGCTATTGCGAGTCGCGTTCACCTCGTCCACTTTCGTCCACCCGAAAGAACACCGTGATCATTTTTTTCAGTGTCTATCGCCGGTATTGCGGGATGCCCCTGGTCGGGGGCTTGTCATTGCTGTTGGCCTGCGGTACCGCGCTGGCACAAAGCAGCCTGCCGGCCTCTGCCGCACAGGAAGGCTTGCGTCGTGAAGAAGAGCGCAGTCGTTTGCAGCAATCCCGGCTGGTGCCGGCGGCTGATGTGCTGCAGCCATCCGGTGTGGTGGCATTCGACACCGTCCTGCCCATCGAAACACCGTGCTTCGTGATCCGCGACATCGAGCTGACCGGCGAGCGCCAGCGCCAGTTTCGCTGGTTGCTCGATACGGCGCAGGCGTATCTGTACCGCTGCGTCGGTGTCGCCGGCCTGAGCAGGATTGCATCGACACTCGATGCAAAGCTGATCGAACTTGGCTATGCGACGACGACGGTGACCTTGCCCGCGCAAAATCTGGCAGCAGGCAGCTTACAGATCCGGCTGCATGCCGGCCGCCTTGCCGGCATCCGCATGGTTCACGGCACTGCGCCCGACGAGCCGGGCACCGCTACCGCCTGGGGAACCTGGCGCAATGCCTTTCCGGTCAGGACCGGCGACTTGCTCAATGTGCGCGATCTGGAGCAGGGCGTCGAGCAGATGCAGCGATTAAGCAGCCAGCAGGTCACCACCGAACTGCTACCCGGCCAGCAGCCCGATACCAGCACGCTGCTGATCCGGCGTCAGGACGCGACGTGGCGTGATCGGCTGCATGGCGGCGGAACGCTGGACAATTCCGGCTCGGCGGCACTGGGCAGGCCGCAATTGTCGGGCAATCTCGGACTCGACAATCCGCTGGGTCTCAATGACCTGCTGTCGGTGTCGGCGAGCAGCAATATCGATGGGTTGAGCGCGCGCCATCGCAGCCAGAATATCGCGCGCGATTACAGCATCCCGTGGGGCTACAACACGTTTAGTCTCACCGATAGCACCAGCGAGTTTGCGCAAGTCGTGCAGGGCACCACCGTGCAATTTCTCTCCAGCGGCAGCAGTCGCACCATCGAAGCGAAATGGCATCGCACGCTGCTGCGCACTAGCTCGGCCAAGGCAGGCATGTACGCGAGCCTGCAGATGCGCCGGGCGACCAGCTATCTCGACGATGTCGAGCTCATCGTGCAGCGCCGGCGCACTACCAATCTGGAAACCGGCGTCACGTTCCGGCGCTTGCTCGACGACGCCAGCGTTGACCTGCAAGCCGGTTACCGGCGCGGCATGGCCTGGCAGTCCGCGCAGGATGATCTCATTGGCGCAATGCAGGGCGGTCCCACCCTGCGGCCCTCGATCTGGATCGCGTCGGGACGGTATCAGCAGTCTTTCCGGCTGGGGCAACGACCATTCCAGTACAGCGCAGAGTTGCGCGCGCAACAGACTGCCGACGCCACGCTGGCGACGGACCAGATCGCCATCGGCAATCGCGCCACGGTGCGCGGCTTCGATGGCGATAGCGTCCTGCTGGCCGAAAGCGGCTATGTGCTGCGCAATACCCTGGCGAGCCCCGTGCAGTGGCCGGGCGGAGCGGATGCGCAGGTGTTCGCCGGCATTGATGCCGGTCGCGTCTGGGGCACCAGCGCCGCCACGCTCATCGGTGACCGGCTCGTCGGTGCCGTGCTGGGTGTGCGCGGCAAGTGGCAAGCGGTCCAGGGCGACCTGAGCTACGGCACACCGGTGGTCAAGCCAGCGGGCTTTCGCAGCGCAAACCACAACCTGACGCTGTCGCTGACGGTCGCTTTTTAACAGGGAGTCCCATGGCCTCGTTCACTGTGCGCACCAGCTCTGTTGCACCCTCTCCGGTACGCCCCTGGCGGCGCGTGGTGACCCACGTCGTACTGATGATCCACGTCGCGCAGGCGGTGCTCTGGACACTCCCGGCGCAGGCGCAAACGGTGGCTGCGCAGGCCGCGCCGTCGGGGCAGAAAGCGCTCATGGATGCCGCCGCCAACGGCACGCCGATCGCGCATATCGCCCCGCCCGGTGCGGCCGGCGTCTCGCGCAATCAGTACGATCAGTTCAATGTCGGCAGCAAGGGGCTGATCCTCAACAACAGCCCGACCAGTGTGCAGACGGTGCAGGGCGGCTGGATCACCGGCAATCTGCAGCTCGGAGCGACACCGGCGCGCATCATTCTCAATGAAGTGGTGTCGACCAATCCGTCTAGCCTGCGCGGCACCATCGAGGTCGCCGGCCAGCGTGCTGCGATCGTGATTGCCAATCCGAACGGCATCGATTGCGACGGCTGCGGCTTCCTCAATGCCAGCCGGGCGACGATGACAACGGGCCAGGTGCAATTCGGCTCCGGCGGTGCCATCAACGGGTTCGACGTGCGCCAGGGCGCGCTCGGCATTGGTGCCGCCGGACTCAATGTCAGCAATCTCGAACAGCTTGACCTGATCGCGCGCGGGCTGGTGATCGAGGGCGAGGTCTGGGCCAACAACCTCACTGTGATCGCCGGCGCGAACCAGGTGCTGTACGGCACGCTGAGTGCGGCGGCGCAATCCGGCACGGGCACCGCGCCGCGCTTTGCGATCGACATCAAGGACCTCGGCGGCATGTTTGCCAACCAGATCATGCTGGTGGCCAGCGACAAGGGACTGGGCGTCAATAGCACCGGTCGCCTGGCTGTCTTGCAGGGCAATCTGACGCTTAGCGTCAACGGCGATTTGACGCTCAGGGATAGCTACGCGGCGCAGGCGATCCGCATCGATGGTCAGGCCAATACGACACTGACAGGCATGACGCAAAGCGGCGCGACGACCACCATCGGCAGCGCCGGTGCGATCACGCAGCAAGGCACGCTGGATGCGCAAGGGGCGCTCGCACTCAGTGCTACCGACATCCGCAATCAGGGTGCCATCATCCAGCGCAGCGGTGCCGGTACCGGGGCGACACTGGTGGCATCGGGCACGCTGGACAACAGCGGCACGGTGTATTCCGGTGCCGGCCTGGCTCTGCAGGCCACGACCCTGACCGACACCAACGGCACCTTGCAGGCGCTCGGCGATATCACGGTGACGGCACGCAGCGCGACGTTGTCGGGCACGCAGCTCAGCGGGCAGGGCGTAATCAATCTTGCGGCCGGTGCACTGAATACCTCGGCAACCCGGATCCTGACCCCGTTGGCGCTGCGTATCGCTGGCGACACCGTCACCAACAACGGTGGCTTCTGGCAGGCAGGACAGGCGCTGTCGGTGCAAGCTGGCGCGTTCGACAATTCCCGCGGCATCCTCAGCGGCAACGCAGACGTACAGATCGTCGCCGGCAGCCTCGACAACACCAGCGGCGCGATCATCGCGACCGGTCCGCTAGGCATCGTGACCGGCGCACTGACCAGCAACGGCGGCCAACTGGTCGCGCAAGGTCGCGACGGCACCGTCACGCTACAGGCAGACAGCCTGGCCAATCGCAGCGGCATCATCGACGCTGCGGGCAGCGCGACGATCACAACGACCGGCGCGATCGACAACACGCTCGGCACGATTCGCGGCGGCACCAACGCGACGAGTACCGCTGGCGCATTGACCATCACGTCGGCCAGTCTTGCCAATGCCGGCAGTCAAACCATCGCCCGCGACGCATTGCAGATCACCACCGGTGCGCTCGGTAACGCCAACGGCGTGATCGCCTCGCGCACCGCCGGTATCGGCATCAACGCTGCCGCGCTCTCGAATACCGGAGGGCTGATCACCGGTAACGCCACGTCGATCTCGACGCAGGCCATCGAGAATGCGGCCGGCGAAATTTCCGGCACCGGCACGCTGTCGATCAACACCAACGGGCAAGCCATCAACAACGGCAATGGCCAGCTGCTGGCCGGCGGTGATCTGCGCGTGCAGGCCGGCAGCATCAGCAACAGCGGCACCATCGCTGCCGGTCGCGACTTCGCCATCACGGCAAGCTCGCTCAATAACGATGGCGCACGTCTCCGTGCCGGTCGCGATGCCGCGCTCACCGCCAGCAACGGCCTGAGCAACCGCGCCGGCATCATCGAGGCGGCCAATGCGCTGGTCCTGCGTGCCGGCGCACTCGACACCAGCGCCGGTAGCTTGCTGGCCGGTCGCAGCGTCAATGCCACTGCCGCCAGCATCGATGCGACCGACGCGGCTATCTCGGCCGCCGACACGATTACGCTGGAGTCCACCGGTGCCCTCGTCAACCGGCGCGGCAGGATCAGCACCGACGGCAACCTCGGCATCACTGCAGCCACGCTCGACAACCGTGACGGCATCGTCAGCGCCCGGCAGCTCGGCGATATCAACCTCGGGGCCGGCGTGCTCGACAACGCCGCCGGCCAGCTGATCGGCAGCGGCGCGCTGATGCTACGCTCCGGTGAAATCCGCAATGCCGGCGGCACGATCGCGAGCGGCTCCACCCCTGGCCTTGAACACCCGGGGCCAGCAGCTCGACAACAGTGCCAACGGACAAATCGTTGCCCGGCGCGACATCACCATCACCAGCGCTGCGCTGGCCAATGCCGGCGGCACGATCGCCGCCTTGCAGGGGGCACTGAGCATCGATACCGGTGCCGCTGCGCTCGACAATACCGGCGGCAAACTGCAAGCCAGCGGCAACGCCAGCATCACCGGTGGCGCACTCGGCAACCGCGCCGGCCTCATTGCCGGCGGCGACATCACGCTCACCGGCACTGCGCTGGACAACCGCGATGCCGGTCGGATCGTCGCCGCGAATCAGCTCACTGCCACGGCGCAGGCCATCAACAACGATACCGGTTTGCTCCAGGCGGTCGGCGCAGTGAGCCTCGACACCCGGGGTGGCTTGCTGACCAACACGGTCAGCGGCAGCAGCGGCGGCATCCTCGCCGGCACCGCGCTGACGATCGCCAGTGGCGACCTCGATAATCAGTCTGGCGTCATTGCCAGCAATGGCGCGCAAACCATCGGCGTGGTGCGCGACATCGACAATCGCAGCGGGCAACTGGTGGCGGGCGCTGATAGCGCCATCACGGCGCGCAAGCTCGACAACGGCAACGGCCGCATCAGCGCAGCCGGCAACATGACACTGGCCGGCAGCGGGGTGGTCGACAATCGCGCCGGCCGGATCGCCGCGAACGCAGTGGCGACCATCACCGCGACGACCCTGCGCAATGGCGCATCGGGTGCCATCGAAGCCAACGATGTCAACCTCAATGCCACCACGGTCGACAACGCCGGCGGGGCCATCCGTGCACAGCGCAACCTGTCGCTGGTGACCGCCGCGCTCGACAACACCAACGCAACGCTCAGCGCCCGCAACGACCTGGCGGTCAGCGCCGGTAGCCTGGCCAACAGTGGCGGCAATATCGTCAGCAATGGCAGCGCGTCACTGACCACGGGTAGTCAGCTGATCGACGGCACGCTCGCCGCACGGGACCTGACACTGACGCTGCAGAACGGCGGCGATTTCAGCAACAGCGGCCTGCTGTCGGCGCAGCGTGACCTGACCATCAACGCCGGCAACCTCACCAACAGCGGCACGCTGGCTGCCGGCGCGACACTGACCGCCAACGCCAGCGGCAACCTGCACAACAGCGGCGAGATCAGCGCCGGCACGACGCGCCTGAACGTCGCCGGAACGCTCACCAATACCGCCAGCGGCCTGATCGATGGCGTCACCACCACGATCAACGCCGGCACCACCGACAACAGCGGCCGGATCTATGGCGACCTGCTAGCCATCAACGGCAACACCATCAACAACCATGGCAGCGGCACGATCGCGGCACGCCAGACGCTGCTGCTGGGCGCGCAAGCCATCAACAATACCGACGGCGGGCTGATCTACAGCCTTGGCGACCTGGCCATTGGCGGGCGCATCGACGGTGCCGGCCAGTTGCAGGCTGGCGCGTCGACGCTGGTCAATGGATCAAGTCGCATCGAAGCTGCGGGCGCGTTGTCGGTTGATGCGGCCAGCATCGTCAATCGCAATGATCGGCTGACTACACGAATTGTCACGTCGGCGCCGGTGCTGCAGGATCTGGTGCAGCCGAAAGACAGTTCGATCCGCTACCCGGTGTCGCAGTGCAGCGGTATCGGCGGCGGTCAGGATGAGAACTTTTGCATCGTCCATCCGGAGCTGTTCGGCTTGCGCAGCACCGTGACCACCGCACGCACGGTGATACCGGCAGTCATCAGCGGGGACGCGCCGACGCCAGAAATCACTCAGGTCAATTACAGCTGGGATGCGCCTGTCTTCGCGCGCTTCGGGGTCACGTCAGCGGGTGCGCCACCGGCGGAACCGTCGGGTAGTTGCACCACCACCTTCGATGGCGGACCGGTGCCGCTTTATACGCCGGACTGCAACACCTGGCGTGCGCAATACGCCAGCTGGGACACCGGCTTCCAGGCCGCGCTCACTCAACTCGATGCCGCCATCAGCCCCTACAACGCCAGCGTCAATGAAGACAACCGCCAGGTCGCGTTCGAGGACTACACGCGCTTCCGGATCAGCGTCACCACCAGCACCACCGAAGTCGTCACCAGCGCGCCGGCGCAACTGCTCTCTGGTGGGGCGATGCGCCTGAGCGGCGGCACCAGCAACCGCGACAGCCAGATCATCGCTGGCGGGGCGCTCTCCATTACCGGTTCGTCAGCGCCCAACGACACGACCAAGGGCGAAAAGCGCACCAGCTTCAGCGGCACGTCCGAATTCAGCGAGGTAGTTCCCGACGGTCTCTTTAGTCACCAGCGCAACACCTCGGCGCAAACTCCTTTCAACCCGGCCCCGACTATCGATTCCTTCTTTCTGCCCACCACGCAGCTGGTGCAATTCGCCGCCAATCCGACCGCCGTACGCGACCTGACGACGAATCCCACCGCGCCAGCCAGCAACAGCGCCGGCACCATCGGCAACGTCGCTTCCACCCCGGCCAGCCTGAACACCGGCGGCACCATCAGCGCGCAGCTGCGTCCCGCACTCGCCGTAGTCAACGCCGGCAACAACCCCCAGCCGATCAGCGCACCTCCCGCTGCGGGCACGCTGCTCCTCAAAACGGTCGCCGGCGGCGCAGTCGTCACGGCACTGTCGTCGTTGCGCGCCCCTAGCGCCAGCCTGTTCACGATCCATGCCGCCCCCGACAGCCGCACCCTGGTCGAAACCGATCCACGCTTCACCAACCAGCGCGCCTTCCTCGGCTCGGACTACTTCCTGCAAGCGCTGCAGCGCGACCCCGAGCGCCAGCTCAAGCGCTACGGCGACGGTTTCGCCGAGCAGCAACTGGTCAACGACCAGATCCTGACGCTGACCGGACGGCGCTACCTCAGCGGCTACAGCAGTACCGAAGCCGAATACCAGGCGCTGATGGACAGTGGCATCGCATTCGCCCGGAAATATCAGCTCACGCCGGGCGTGGCCTTGTCGGCCGAACAGATGGTGCTGCTCACCACCGACATCGTCTGGCTCTC
>AEPR01000215.1 GCA_000195205.2 Oxalobacteraceae bacterium IMCC9480
CATCCAGCACAAGAAACAGATCGTGCTGTTTGGGCCACCAGGAACAGGAAAGACGTTCCGCGCCAAGCGGCTTGGCTGAAAGGGTCATTCGTTCAGCGGCGCTGACAAAAATGGGGCCTGCGCGCTACTTTCAGTCGCAGACAGATATCGAGGCGGGCAATCAAGAACAACGTACACCGTTTGCAGCTTCAGCACTCCTACAGCTACGAG
>AEPR01000214.1 GCA_000195205.2 Oxalobacteraceae bacterium IMCC9480
CCGCCCTGCACCGGCAACCGGGAAATCTCCTGTTTCAAATCGGAACAGTGCTACATTAAAGGACAAGCCGGGTAGCAGGCACGCCCACAAAACAGCTGGAGACAACAGATGCAAACCCTCATCGACACGCGCTTGCACGGCGCTGACCATCGCACTTCGCCAGTCACCAACGCTGGCATAGTTCCTGCTGAATTCGATGCCACCATGATCGAAGAAGCCCATCAGCGTTCCGCCAACTACGGCGTCCCGAAAACCGCCTCGCCGGATTACGATCCGCTGGGCCGCGCCGACATGGCCTTCGTGCTGGAACAGAACCGCCTGCTGCACAACCACGCCGCACCCGTGATGGAAACGCTCTACGAGCAAATCATCAACACCCACAACATGGTGATCCTGACCGACGTCACCGGCCTGATTATCCACACGCTGGGCGACGCCGACTTCCTCGAAAAAGCCGATCGTGTCGCGCTGTCGCCGGGTGTGGCGTGGTCGGAGCAAAGCAAGGGCACCAATGCGATCGGCACCGCCATCGCCGAAAAAGTCCCGACCAGTATCCACGCCGACCAGCACTACCTCGATGCGAACCGCTTCCTGACCTGCTCGGCTGCACCGATCTTTGACGTGAGGGGCAATGTGGTCGGCGTGCTCGATGTCACCGGCGACCAGCATAATTTTCACAAGCACACGATGGCGCTGGTGCGGATGTCGGCGCCAAATGATAGAGAACCAGCTGTTCGCGGCAGCCTATGAAGAGGCGATCAAACTGAGCTTTCATAGCCGGCCGGAATTCCTTGGCACGCTGATGGAAGGGATTGCCAGTTTCACGCCGGGCGGTCGCTTTCTGTCGGCCAGTCGCAGCGGCCTGTTCCAGCTGGGCTTGCCGATGTCGGCACTGCAGACGCATACCTTTAGCTCGCTGTTCGGCATGCCGATCTCTGCCCTGATGGACCACTACCGGACCGCTTCGCCCGGCCCGCTCGAACTGTGCCTGCACAGCGGCGTGCGGGTGTATGCGAAGTGCACCGACCTGCGTCTGCCGACAACCAGTTTCCAGCACACCACCAGCAATGCGCGCAGCACTGACGCCGAGCCTGCCACTGCTACTGCTGCGCCGCCGAGCAGCCACGAACAAAGCAAGGCACGCCTGTCGAGCCTGCGCTACCTCAACACCGGCGACGAGCAGGTCGCTGTCGTCATCGACAAGCTGAAAAAAGTCATCGGCCGCGACATCTCTATCCTGATCACCGGCGAGACCGGCACCGGCAAGGAATTGCTGGCGCAGGCGATCCACAATGATTCGCCGCGCAAGGCCGGTCCGTTCGTGGCAGTCAATTGCGCTTCGATTCCCGAGACGCTGATCGAGTCCGAACTGTTCGGCTACGAAGAGGGTGCCTTCACCGGCGCGCGCAAGAAAGGCAGCATCGGCAAGATCCTGCAGGCCAACGGCGGCTCACTATTCCTCGATGAAATCGGCGACATGCCGCTGAACCTGCAGGCGCGGCTGTTGCGCGTACTGCAGGAGCGCATGGTGACGCCGCTGGGCAGCACCAAGTCGATCCCGGTGAACGTGGCGCTGACCTGCGCGACCAATCGCAACTTGCGCGATATGATTGCGCGCAATCTATTTCGCGATGACTTGTACTACCGCCTGAACGGACTGGTGGTGCGCCTGCCGCCGCTGCGCGAACGCACCGACCTCGACGTGGTGATCGACAAGCTGCTGGCCGCCGAAGGCAATGGCGTGCGCTACACGGTTGCGCCGGCCATCATGGACATGTTCCGCTCGCATGGCTGGCCGGGTAACTTCCGCCAGCTGACCAACCTGATGCGCACCGCCATGGTGATGGCCGGTGACGACCATGAAATCCGCATCGAGCATTTGCCGGACGACTTCCTTGACGATATCGCGACCACCATTCCGGCGGCCGGCAAGTCCGTCAATGCGACGACGCATGATGATCTGGCCACCCTCGAAGATGTCGAACTGTCGGTGATCCAGCAATCGCTGGCCGCGCACGATGGCAATGTATCGGCCACGGCGCGGGCGCTGGGTGTGTCGCGTAATACGATTTATCGCAAGATTCATCCGTAAGAGTCTGTCGCTACGTGTTCCGGTATCTGCGGATACGCGCATTCAAACCCGGCTTGGAACCATTGCCAATGCCGCGAGACCAACTCGACAAGCGTCGCGCAGCATGCCGGTGCCCGATGACATTACCGCAGGAGGACTCCCTCCGGCCGGCTTGGACGGAACAGACAGCCGCAGGTCATCACCCTGGAATCTATTTCACACTCACTCGATGAATGGAAAAAGCCATGGCAACTCCCGTAACTTCGACGCCCTATAAATTTCCGGTGCATCCCACGCCTGACAGTGAACTGAGCCCACGCGAAAAAACCCAGCTCAACCCGGTAATCGGTGATTCTTATATCGATACAGCAGGGAAGAAAATCACCATCAGCAATGATGCCGAACTGAAGGACCTGACGGATTACAACGCTTATGCTCGTTAAATTGATGCATATGGGGGTAGCATTTTTTAACCGGCCTGATTATTCCTGATTGTGCTCCGCGCATGAACGGCATCACCTTTCTACCAAATACGGATTCTCACTATCGATAGGGTCAGGGCAAACACCTGTGGAACCGTTCCTGCAGTACACCCACCTACTCACGTAACAGGATGATTAACTCACCATTGCGTGCTTTTTTCCCGAGGCGAGTTATCCGTAAATTTCTTCATTAACTAAGTTAAGGTGATGATCATGGCTGATAACATTCCTCTTTTAAATCAAGCGCCTGCACTCACAAAACAACAGCGGCAAGCGATAGACAATCCGCAATTAAATCCTTCCGAACTCAAACGTCTCGCTTTAAATATCGGCGACACTTATATCGATCCATATGGAAACCGAAGAGACGTTAAAAATATAGGAGACGTAACACTTGCTATTCACTACATCATAGAAGGGAAAGGAATTTTTGTTCTAAAAGGAAAAAGTTCAGATCCTAATTCAGCCGATATTGCACAAACTGTTTATTATCAAGACAAGAACGGCATTGACATAATCGTGGATGGCGGAAAAACCGGATACACTTCAACATCAAATGATGATTCTGAAGCTATCAAATATTCGCGACAGGCACGTGAAACCTTCACGCATGATTTTCAGGCCGATGGAAATGCACAACAACAAAGTGCAATTAAATCAGCTTTAGCAAGCTTTGAAAAAAATAGCCCAGGCAAGAATGCTATTACACTTACTAGCGCAGAAAAATATCTATATAACATCACAAAGTCAGGGACAACTTTCACTACTCAATGGCTAGTCGACAGACAGCAAGCACTAATAAATAAAAAAACAAATAATCAACTTACTCAAGCCGATCAAAATGAATTAAATGCTGTTAGCAGACTATTGCTTGACGAGCCGAATAGAATGAACATCGATAAAAATAAAGATAATATTTATAGTGCCGCAGAACTGGCCGCTGACTATAAAATACACACGGGCAATACTATTTAATAAATTTTCATATGAATACTGGCTTCAAAAAATAGGGCTGACAAAGCACTTCCAGCTCTGTTTTTTTTAGCACCGCACTCGTAAACCTTGCCCCTGTTGCACCATCTCATTTACTTTGAAAAACTGTGCTGGACGATACTATTCCTGACCAACAAGTCCCAGCCACAGAGCAGCCTTGCCCCACATGATGCGCAACGCTTTGCTTAGTAAAGAACACCTCGCACTACTATCATCTGAAATTTCGTCTTTGCGAACAAGACAAGGAACCCTTGCGACGCCGCTCCCACCTATCCCTGTAGAGGCCGATTGGCTCGCTACTGTATTTATATTTATATTCAGGAATGATGCATTCATTCAGCGTACCAATAACTCTCAGCGAGGAAATATTATGGTTACCCCTGTCGCACCAACATCACATTACGGCACCACCACGCAACGATTTGCTGAAGATGGAGCACAACTCTCTTCAACCGAAAGGAAAAGTCTTAAACCGGTTATCGGTGATTCCTACTATACCAAAGACGGCGTAAGAACCGATATCAAAACACCAACTCAACTGGCTGATGCAATAGCGCTGACGCAGGGAAGTGGCACCGTAATTTTTAAACATGCACTGCCACCTAAGCCAGGTGAGCTTACCGATGGAGCTACTATTTATTATCAGAAGGGCGACAAGTTTGATATGTTGATGGATGGTGGTTATCACAAAAATGGCGTACAGATGCAATACACGGAATCTGACAAGGATGATCCTCATAACATCACCAGTTCAAAAGACGCCATGACCCGCTTTCGACACGATATGCTTGAAGACACGAGCACTGCTCAGCGGGCGGGAGTGAATGCCTCTTTAGATAAATTCGCAAAAGCTAATCCGAATCAGATAACGTTGCAGGAGGCAGAAATCACGCTGCTACAGATGTCGAAAAGGCAACCACTCACATCCGACTATATGGATGCTCGCCTCAAAGAACTGGATAAAAAAGTTACTCGTACTCCACAAGAAGAGAAAGAACGCAGCGCATTAGCCCGGGTACTTTTCGATAAAGCGTCGGCGATGTCAATTGATCGCGGGGCAATTATCGGAACGTTCACAACTGCAGAACTCGTCGCTGATTTAAAACGACTCAATAACGGCGCAATATAAAATAGTAAGATAGTAAAGTGAAAAATAGGGGTAATAGATTTATGCAGATGATTTATCTGTAACTGCTAATTAAACACCCAAAAAAAAGCCAGCGAATCACTTCGCTGGCTTTTTTGATTTACTTTTTACAGTATTAACTGCACGTGCTGGATCACCCGCTCCCCGCACGTCAATTACGTAATTATTTCGATGCCACTGCGGTAGAACCCGCCAGCTTGAAGACCCAGACCGAACCACCCTGTTCGAGGTAGCTCACCTTGGCCGCCACGTCGCCGCCCCACAGCGGCACGGCACCACCCCAGCCTGACACCACTGCCACGTATTGCACGCCGCCATCCATCCAGGTGATCGGTGGGGCCACGACGCCGGAGCCGGTCTGGAATTTCCAGAGTTCCTTGCCGGTGCGGGCGTCGAGCGCTTTCAGGAAGCCTTCCGGCGTACCGTAAAACACCAGGTCGCCAGCGGTGGTCATCACGCCACCCCACAATGGCGCGACGTTTTTGTTTTCCCAGACGATCTTGCCGGTCTTCGGATCCATCGCGCGCAAGGCACCGATGTAGTCATCGTTGATGGTCCGGATGGCGAAACCGGCACCCAGGAAAGCCGCGCCTTTTTTGTAGCCGACCGGCTCATTCCAGATTTCCATGGCCCATTCGTTGGCAGGGACATAGAACAGGTTGGTCTTCGGACTGTAGGCCATCGGCATCTGGTTTTTACCGCCGAGGAAAGATGGCGCGGCGTACACGGTCGTGCCTTTCTTGCCGTCCGCCCCCTTGGTCGGATCGCCGGGACGGCCCGCTTCGATGTAGTTCGGACGACCGGTTTTCAGGTCGATGCTGGAGGCCCAGGTAATCTTTTTGACGAAGGGGAAGGCGTTTTCGAGCTTGCCGCTTTTGGCATCGAGCACATAGAAAAAGCCATTGCGGTCGGCCTTGCCACCCATGCGCTTGCCGCCCATGTCGAAGGTGATCAGTTCATTGACGCCGTCGTAGTCCCAGCCATCATGCGGCGTGGTCTGGTAATGCCACTTGATGTCGCCGGTCATGACGTCGAGGGCGACCGTCGAGGAGGAATACAGATTGTCGCCAGGACGCAGATGGCTGTTCCAGGGCGACGGGTTGCCGGTACCGAAATACGCCAGGCCGGTGGTGGCGTCATATGTGCCGCCCAGCCAGGTCGCTGCGCCGCCGGTTTTCCAGAGTTCGCCGGGCCAGGTTTTGTTGAGCGTGCCGGAAATCCCGAGTTCGGTTTTCTTGCCCTCCTTGTCGTACTTGTAGCCCATGTGGCCTTCGACGGTCGGACGCATCCAGATCAGCCTGCCGGTCATCGGGTCGCGTGCTTCGACCCGGCCGACCACACCGAATTCGCCGCCGGAAACACCGGTCAGCAACATGCCTTTGGCGATCAGCGGCGCGGCGGTGTTCGAATAGCCGGCGGCGTAATCATCGATCTTTTCTTTCCAGACGAGGTTGCCGGTGGCTTGGTCCAACGCGACCAGCTGGGCATCGAGGGTACTAAAAATGACGAGGTTGCCGAACAGTGCCGCGCCGCGGTTGACCACGTCGCAACAAGGCATGATGCCTTCCGGCAGACGGTGCTCGTACTTCCAGATCTTCGCGCCGGTCTTCACGTCCAGCGCGTAAATACGCGAGTACGATCCGGTGACGAACATGCGGCCGTCATGGACCACCGGTTGCGATTCCTGGCCGCGCTGTTTTTCGCCGCCAAATGAAAACGACCATGCCGGTACCAGGCCGCTGATGGTTTTGGTGTTGAGCTGGGTCAGCGTCGAATAGCGCTGGCCTTGTGTACCCATGCCGTAAGACAGTACGTCGTTGCCTGATTTTTCATCATTGGCAATCATCGCGTCCGTCACGTCGACGGCATGCGCCGGCAACGCGCCGGACAGCGCGCTCACAATCAGTGTCCCCAACAATTTTTTGTACATAGTCCCCTCCGGTTGAATGAAATGCGGTTCAGGCTGTGACCGGTCTGGGCCGGGCAATACAGTCCTGATGCTCTATAGGCAATCGGCGTGCCATCGGTGGATGGCCTGTCTGCGCGGTGAAATCGACCGTCTGGTGCACCGATGTTGCGTCAAAAAAGTTCACTGTCACAAAACACCACAGCACACTGACCGTTGTTACGGCCGCGTCAGCACGATCGATTCGAGCGCCAGGTTTTCGGCATCGGTGAACAGGCGCGAGCGGGTCAGGAAGCGCTTGCCGGTGCCGTTGTCGAGCGAGAACATGCCGCCCATGCCGGCCACCACATCGATGATCAGCTGGGTGTGTTTCCAGTAGGCGAACTGGTCGTGGCCCATGAAGAACGGCGTGCCATCGAGGCTGCCGAGATAGACATCGTCGTCACTGACCTGGAATTCGCCCTGCGCGTAGCACAGCGGCGAACTGCCGTCGCAGCAACCGCCGGACTGGAAGAACATCAACTTGCCGTATTTTTCCTGCAGCGTGGCCAGGAAGGCGTGGGCGCTGTCGGTGGCGATCACGCGCGGGACTGGATCGGTTGTCATCATTTTGTCCTTGAAAAAAAGCCGGTGGAGCGCGCGCGTGGGCACAAAGTCGTACCCACCCTACCTGTCTCGTAGGGTGGGTACGAATGTGCCCACGCGCGCGTACAGCAAACGGTTCGTAGGGTGGGCACGAACGTGCCCACGCGAGCGCTCCGCAAACGGTTATTTAGAAAAACCCCATCGCGTTCGGGCTATAGCTAACCAGCAAATTCTTGGTCTGCTGATAATGCTCAAGCATCATCTTGTGATTTTCGCGGCCGATACCGGATTGCTTGTAACCACCAAACGCGGCATGGGCCGGGTACAGGTGATAGCAGTTGGTCCAGACACGACCCGCCTGAATGCCACGACCGACCCGGAAAGCACGTGAACCATCACGGGTCCACAAGCCCGAACCGAGGCCGTACAAGGTGTCGTTGGCGATCTCGAGCGCTTCGTCTTCGTCCTTGAAAGTCGTGACCGACACCACCGGTCCGAAAATCTCTTCCTGGAAAATACGCATCTTGTTATTGCCCTGGAAGATAGTCGGCTGCACGTAGTACCCGCCGGCCAGATCACCTTCAAGCATCTTGCGTTCACCGCCGATGAGGCACTTGGCGCCTTCCTGC
>AEPR01000213.1 GCA_000195205.2 Oxalobacteraceae bacterium IMCC9480
CCCCGGGTCACGAAGCCTTTACGGCCATGCGTGCCCGCGGTGCGAAAGCAACCGACATCGTTATTCTGGTGGTTGCCGCCGACGATGGCGTGATGCCGCAAACCAAGGAGGCGATTGCCCACGCGAAAGCTGCGGGCGTACCGCTGGTCGTGGCGATCAACAAGATCGACAAGCCGGGTGGCAATCTGGATCGCGTCAAGCAGGAACTGGTCACTGAAAACGTCTTGCCGGAAGAGTACGGTGGCGATTCGCCATTCATCTCGGTGTCCGCCAAAACGGGTCAGGGTATCGATGACTTGCTCGAAAGCGTCTTGCTGCAAGCAGAAGTGCTCGAACTGATGGCGCCAATCGCGTCGCCAGCTCGTGGTCTGGTAATCGAGGCGCGCCTCGACAAGGGACGCGGTCCGGTCGCAACAATTCTGGTGCAATCCGGTACCTTGCGTCGCGGTGACGTGGTGCTGGCTGGTTCGGCTTACGGTCGCGTTCGGGCAATGCTCGACGAGAACGGCAAATCGATCAACGAAGCCGGTCCATCGATTCCGGTCGAGATCCAGGGTCTGACCGAAGTGCCGATCGCCGGTGAAGACGTCATGGTCATGCTTGACGAGCGCAAGGCGCGTGAAATCGGTCTGTTCCGTCAAGGTAAATTCCGCGACGTGAAGCTGGCCAAGCAGCAAGCCGCCAAGCTCGAGAACATGTTTGATAATCTGGGCGAAGGCGAAGTCAAGAACCTGCCTATGATCATCAAGACCGACGTGCAGGGTTCGCAAGAAGCGCTGGTGCAGTCGCTGCAAAAGCTGTCGACTTCCGAAGTCCGGGTTCAGGTCGTGCACGCCGGTGTCGGTGGTATCACCGAGTCCGACGTCAACCTCGCCGTGGCATCGAAAGCCGTCATCATCGGCTTCAATGTCCGCGCCGATGCACAGTCACGCAAAGTGGCCGAGTCGAACGGTGTCGATATTCGTTACTACAACATCATTTATGATGCGGTCGACGAAATCAAAGCCGCGATGTCGGGCATGCTGGCACCGGAAAAGCGCGAGCAATCGCTGGGTCTGGTCGAAATCCGCCAGGTTCTGCTGGTCAGCAAAGTCGGCGCGATTGCCGGTTGCTACGTACTCGAAGGCCTGGTACGTCGCGGCGCGTCGGTCCGGCTGCTGCGCGACAACGTCATCCTCTGGTCGGGCGAGATCGATTCGCTCAAGCGCTTCAAGGACGACGTCAAAGAAGTCAAGTTCGGCTTCGAGTGCGGTCTGACCCTGAAGAACTTCAACGACATCAAGGAAGGCGATCAACTGGAAATCTTCGAAGTCCAGGAAGTCGCGCGGTCCCTGTAAGACAGTTTGTGAACATGCGCAGGCCTGCGTGGCTGCGCGAGCACCTGACCTTCACGGTCGGGTCTCGCGCGGGCACACAGGCCTGAACTATTTGGGGCAGCCCATTTGCAGTACTTCGACCGGCCGGCATTGTTCCGCCGTCGAATCTATCGAGTCATCATCATGGCAAAGCACAGCAAAACCATCCCCGTCCGCGGTATCCGCGTGGCCGACCAGATCCAGCGCGACCTCGCTGAAATCGTCGCCTATGAATTAAAAGACCCGCGCGTCGGCATGATCACCGTCACCGAAGTCCAGCTCACGCCGGATTACGCGCACGCCAAAGTATTTTTCACGATGCTCAGCGACGATAAGGAAGCGATCAAGAACACCGTCACCGGCCTGAAGATCGCCTCCGGTTTCATTCGCGGCCAGCTTGGTCGCCGCCTGCATGTCCACACGCTGCCGGAGCTGCATTTTGTGCACGACACGTCGACCGCGCGCGGCATGGAATTGTCGAAGCTGATCGATGAAGCCAACGCAACCCGTGCGAAGGATGACGATCAGGCGTAAGCCCGGTCAGATTTGGCATCACGATGGCAACTTTCCCACCCCGTAAAAAACGCATTCCGGTCCATGGCGTGCTGCTGCTCGACAAGGCGGCAGGGCATTCGAGCAACGATGTGCTGATCAAGGCCAAGCGCCTGTTCAACGCCGAGAAGGCCGGACACACCGGTACGCTCGATCCGTTTGCGACCGGCTTGCTGCCGCTGTGTTTTGGTGAAGCGACCAAGTTCGCACAGGACTTGCTCGAGGCCGACAAGACCTATGAAACCGTGGTGCATCTCGGCTTGCGCAGCGACACCGGCGACACCGAAGGCCAGATTCTCGAGACCTTGCCGGTGGATGTCACGCGGGCGCAGATCGACGCCGTACTGGAAAAATTCCGCGGCGCTATCGATCAGGTGCCGCCTATGTATTCGGCCCTGAAACGCGATGGCAAACCGCTGTACGAATACGCGCGTGCCGGCATCACGCTGGAACGCGAAGCGCGTCCGGTGTTCATCCATCTGCTGGAATTCGTCCGCTACGAAGCGCCTTTCCTGACCCTGCGTGTGAGCTGCAGCAAAGGCACTTATATCCGCGTGCTCGGCGAAGATATCGGTGCCGCGCTCGGTTGTGGGGGGCATCTGAACGCGCTGCGCCGGACCCGGGTGGGCGATCTGGTGCTGGCCGATGCGGTCACGCTCGAGCAGATCGCGGCCGTCGCGGAAGACCAGCGCGGCGCCATGCTCGCACCGGTTGATGCCTTGCTGGCGAGCTTCCCGTTGCTGTCTCTGAACGATGAACTGGCGCGCCGTTTCCTGCACGGACAGCGACTGTCGCTGGTCAAGGAAGCCATCGCCCTGCCAGCGACAGAAGGCCGTGTGCGGGTGTTCCGGGAGTCCGATGCCTGCCTGCTGGGCACCGGTCTGATGCAGGAATTCGGCGTGCTGGCACCGGAGCGACTGGTTTCCACGGCAGCGTGAACACATTGCCAATGTCATTGAAAAGTCATCCGCCAATTCGCGGTTCGTGCAGCGCAACATGTTAGAATGCACGGTTTTCGAAATTACACACTCATCTCTTGACGCTTCAGGCTCGAAGCCAACACCCAAAACCAGCACCAAACGAGCACTGAGCAAGAACGAACCACGCAAGAATTCAGCCCGAAAAGATCATGTCAAATACAAAACGCGCCATCCGTAACATCGCCATCATCGCCCACGTTGACCATGGCAAAACCACCCTCGTTGACAAGTTGCTGCGTCAGTCGGGTACCTTCCGCGATAACCAGCAAGTCGATGCACGCGTGATGGACTCCAATGACCTCGAAAAAGAGCGTGGCATCACGATTCTCTCGAAAAATTGCGCCGTCGAGTATGAAGGCACCCACATCAACATCGTTGACACCCCGGGCCATGCCGATTTCGGCGGCGAAGTCGAGCGCGTCCTGTCGATGGTCGACAGTGTGCTGCTGCTGGTCGATGCGCAAGAAGGTCCGATGCCGCAAACGCGCTTCGTGACCCGCAAGGCACTGGCCCTTGGTCTGAAGCCTATCGTTGTCGTCAACAAGATCGATCGTCCGGGTGCACGTCCTGAATGGGCCATCAACGCTACCTTCGAACTGTTCGATAAGCTCGGCGCGACCGAAGAGCAACTCGATTTCCCTGTCGTGTTCGCCTCCGCACTGAACGGTTATTCGAGCCTCGACTCGACCGTCCGTGACGGCGACATGAAGCCACTGTTCGACGCCATCCTGCGCCACGTGCCAGCGCGCGAAGATGACCAAGACGGTCCGCTCCAGCTGCAAATTTCTTCCCTTGACTATTCGTCGTACGTCGGCAAGATCGGCATTGGCCGCATCACCCGCGGTCGCGTGCGCGGCCTGCAAGACGTCATCATCATGGACGGTCCGGACGGCGTGCCACGCAAGGCCCGTGTCAATCAAGTCCTGAACTTCAAAGGTCTTGATCGCGTGCTGGTCGAAGAAGCTGTCGCTGGCGACATCGTCCTGATCAACGGTATCGACGAGCTCGGTATCGGTACCACGGTGTGCGCTCCTGACATGCCGGATGCATTGCCGATGCTGACCGTTGACGAGCCAACCCTGACCATGAACTTCATGGTCAACAACTCGCCACTGGCCGGCCGCGAAGGCAAGTTCGTCACCAGCCGTCAGTTGCGCGAGCGTCTTGACCGCGAACTGAAAGCCAACGTCGCATTGCGCGTGGCACCAACCGACGACGATACGATTTTTGAAGTCTCGGGTCGCGGCGAATTGCACCTGACCATCCTGATCGAAAACATGCGTCGCGAAGGTTTCGAGCTGGCGGTTTCCCGTCCGCGCGTCGTGTTCAAGATGGTCGATGGCGTACGCCACGAGCCGTTTGAACTGCTGTCTGTTGACGTCGAAGAAGTCAACCAGGGCGGCGTCATGGAAGAGCTGGGTCGTCGTCGCGGCGATCTGCAAAACATGGAATCCGATGGTAAAGGTCGCGTGCGTCTTGAGTACCGTATCCCGGCCCGTGGCCTGATCGGTTTCCAGGGCGAGTTCATGACCCTGACCCGTGGTACCGGCTTGATGAGCCACATTTTTGACGAGTACGCACCGGTCGACAACACCCGTGGCGAAATGGCTTCCCGTCGTAACGGCGTGCTGGTCTCGCAAGATGATGGCGCTGCCGTTGCCTACGCGCTGTGGAAACTGCAGGATCGCGGCCGTATGTTCGTGGTCCATAACGACCCGGTGTACGAAGGCATGATCATCGGTATCCACTCCCGTGACAATGACCTGGTCGTCAACCCGATCAAGGGCAAGCAATTGACCAACGTGCGTTCGTCGGGTACCGATGAAGCGGTTCGTCTGGTCCCGCCAGTTCAGATGTCGCTCGAGTACGCCGTCGAATTCATCGATGACGATGAACTGGTCGAAATTACGCCTAAGAGCATTCGTCTGCGTAAGCGTTACCTGAAAGAAGCCGACCGCAAGAAAGCATCGCGCGACGCGTAATTCACCGTGAACGGATCGGACTTCAGGTCTGATCCCTTGCATCGAATTTGCAATGAGCCCGCCGGGTTCCTGCTGCCTTCACCGGCAGTGCGGATCCGGCGGGTTTTTCGTTTTGGGAGCCTTATGTTTTCGTTGGTGAATCACCGTCGTGCCGTCTTGCTGATGATCATTGCCGCTGTCTTGTGGAGCAGTGCCGGCGTCATGACGCGCCAGTTGGAGTCGGCACGCGGCTTTGAAGTAACGTTCTGGCGCAGCTTTTTTGCCGCTGTGTTTGTGTTGGGCGCATTGCGGTGGCAGCAGCACGGGCGGGTGCTGACTAAGCTGCGCAATCTGGGGCTGGTCGGGCTGGTATCCGGCGCGATGTGGGCCACGATGTTTTGCTGTTTCATGATTGCGTTGACGATGACTACGGTCGCCAACACCCTCATCGTATTGAGCGTCGCGCCACTGCTGACCGCCTTGCTGGCCTGGCTGTTCTTGCGTCAGCACATCGCGCCACGCACCTGGCTGGCGATCGCGGTCGCCAGCAGTGGCATCGGGTGGATGTTTTCAAGTGGCGTCTCGCACGTCAGCGGGACCTCGTTGGTCGGCATGGGGATCGCGTTTGGCGCACCGCTGGCGGCCTCGGTTAATTTTATTTTGCTCAAGAAGGCCGGGGCGCAAGTCGATCTGATTCCGGCTGTGCTGGTGGGGGCCACGTTATCGGCATTGGCGATGTTACCGTTCAGCTGGCCGATGCAGGCATCGCTGCATGATGTCGCGATCCTGGCCGGCCTTGGATTTTTTCAGCTCGGGCTGCCGTGCATGATGGTGGTGACGGCCTCGCGCGCGTTATCGGCACCGGAGATGTCTTTACTGGCGTTGGTCGAGGTATTGCTCGGCCCGGTCTGGGCCTGGCTCGGTGCCGGTGAAATCCCGGCAACCGAAACACTGGTTGGCGGCGCGCTGGTGATCGCCGCACTGGTGTTCAACGAGCTGGTCGCATTGCGTCGACCAGCCTAGCGTGTCTGAAATCAGACCGTCATTTCTTCTACATCCGGCACGGTCTTTTGGGACTTGAGGATGGCGCCGATCGCACCGAATAGTTGATCGATCTGCGGCTTGTCGATGATCAGCGGCGGCGACAGCGCAATGATGTCGCCGGTGGTGCGGATCAGCACGCCTTTTTCCCAGAACGCTTTCAGGAACACATCGAACGCACGCATGCCCGGTTTGCCGGCGACACCATCGAGTTCGATGCCGCAGACCAGGCCGAGGTTGCGGATGTCTTTCACGTAGGGCAAGCCTTTCAGACTGTGTGCGGCCTGTTCGAAATACGGTGCCATCGCGGCGGCGCGCTCGAACAGGTGCTCGGATTTGTACACGTCGATGGTGGCCACCGCCGCGGCAGCCGCCAGCGGATGGCCGGTGTAGGTGTAGCCGTGATAGAACTCGATCGCATTTTCGGGGGCCATGCTCATGAAGGTGTCATGGACATCCTGGCGCACGATGACGGCACCCATCGGCACCGTGGCGTTGGTCAGTCCTTTGGCGCAGACGATCATGTCCGGCACCACGCCGAAATAGTCGGCACCAAACGGTGTGCCAAGCCGGCCAAAGCCGGTGATGACTTCATCGAAGATCAGCAGGATGCCGTACTTGTCGCAGATCGCGCGGATCTTTTGCAGATAGCCTTTGGGCGGCAGGATCACGCCGGTCGAGCCTTGCAGCGGTTCGATGATGACGGCGGCCACGGTGGCCGGATCGTGCAGTGCCAGCAGGCGCTGTTCGAGCTCGTCGGCCATCTCGGCACCGTGTTCCGGCAAGCCTTTTGAAAATGCATTCTTGCTGATATCAAGCGGATGGCGCAGATGGTCGACCGCTGGCAAGCCGGGGCCGAAATGTTTGCGGTTGCCGGCGATCCCGCCCACCGAAATGCCGCCGAAACCGACGCCGTGATAACCGCGTTCGCGGCCGATCAGCCGGTGCCGCATGCCATCGCCACGGACGCGGTGATAAGCCAGCGCGATCTTCAGTGCCGAGTCGACCGCCTCCGAACCATCATTGCAAAAGAACACCCGGTTCAATCCTTCCGGTGCCAGCGACACCAGCGCCGTGGCTGCCTCGAAGGCTTTCGGATGACCCATCTGGAACACCGGTGCGAAGTCCATTTCGCCGGCCTGGCGGCGGATGGCTTCGGTGATTTTCGGATGACAGTGACCGGCATTGCTGCACCACAGGCCGGCGGTACCATCGAGGATCTGGCGACCATCGTCGGTCGTGTAATGCATGCCGGAAGCGGCAACCAGCATCCGCGGTTTGGACTTGAACTGGCGATTGGCAGTGAACGGCATCCAGAAATGGTCGGTGTTGAGCATGGCAGCAGGTCCGTGGGTGGTGAGGGAAGGCAATCATGGTAGTCCTGTTCGCGGGCAGGTGGGGGCGTATTTGGGATTGCTTATGGGGCGTTGTCGCTACCGGCAAGCTCGCGCTCGATCTGTTCAATGCTGGGCAAGCTGATTTGTAATTCCGCAGGCAAGGATTCCAGCAGCTTGTATTCGGCCACACCAAGTGGCTGGGCCGTATTGCGCAGCGCGTATTCAGCGACCACTTTGTTCTTGCTCGTGCAGAGCAACAGACCAATCGTCGGGCCGTCCTGCGGATGCTTGATCTGGGCGTCGACGGCAGTGAGGTAAAAACCCAGCTGGCCAAGATGGTCCGGCTTGAACTTGCCGCCCTTGATTTCGATCACCACATAGCAGCGCAACTTGAGATGGTAGAACAGCAGGTCGATAAAGAATTCGTCACCTCCCACATCCAGCAGCACCTGTCGTCCGACAAAGGCAAAGCCTGCACCCAGTTCCAGCAAAAAGTCGGTGACATGTTTGATCAGGGCGATTTCGATCTCGCGTTCGCGCGCCTTGTCGGTCAGTCCCAGAAAGTCGAATCGGTAGGGGTCTTTCAGCGATTCGCGGGCCAGATCGGACTGCGGCTTGGGCAGGCTGGTACTGAAGTTGGTGACGGCAGCTCCCGTGCGTTCGAGCAGTCGGGCGTCGATTTGCATGGCCAGGATATTACGGGACCAGTTGTGTTCGATGGCTTTTGCGGCGTACCAGCGGCGGGTTTCCGGACCGGGCAGTTTGTCGAGCAGCGCCAACTGGTGATACCAAGGCAATTGTGCAAGCACCGCTTGCACAAATTGTTCATCCGGCCACGCTTCCGCAAAAGCGCGCATGTACTTGAGATTGCGCGGTGAAAATCCTTTCATCTCCGGAAAGGCCGCTCGCAAATCCAGCGCCAGTCGCTCGATCACTTTGGCACCCCATCCCTGCGCCGCTTGCCGCGTCAGGATATCCCGTCCGATCTGCCAGTACAGCAGCACCAGCTCCCGATTGACCGCGAGCGTGGCGCGCTGTTGCGCGGTATGGATGCGGCTTTTCAGTTCGGTGAGCCAGTCGGCATAGCCCTCGGGAGCCGGTGTCAGACCAACAGCTTGATCGTTCATGTGACCTTTCCTTTCGTTGTCGGTTGCAGCTGGTTGGCACCGCCTTTGCAGCGGCGAGCTTGGATGACGTGCTGCCGATTCTCGACAATGTGGCACCCGGTCGTCCGGCATATTGTCGTCACTGCGATGGAAGTGCTTGCAATCGTCCGCACATGTTGGTATCTGTGCTGATCGATTTTGGGTTTGCACCGCACGCGACCCAAAGAAATTTCTCTAATCATCCAATTCAAGTCAATGAAAACAAGCACGTACAAGGGCCGACGGGTGTCGGCCGCGCCCATGATGGATTGGACTGACAGGCACTGTCGCCTGTTCCACCGCCAGATTTCCCGCCACACTTGGCTCTACACCGAGATGGTCACGACCGGTGCGCTGGTGCACGGCGATGTCGCGCGGCACCTCGATTTCAATGACGAAGAACACCCTGTGGCGCTGCAACTCGGCGGCAGCGATCCGGCCGATCTGGCGCACAGTGCGCGCCTCGGCCAGCAGTGGGGCTACGACGAGATCAACCTCAATTGCGGTTGCCCGTCCGAGCGGGTCCAAAAAGGCGCCTTCGGTGCCTGCCTGATGGCCGAGCCGCAACTGGTCGCCGATTGCGTCAAGGCGATGCGCGATGCAGTATCGATCGATGTCACGGTCAAGCACCGGATCGGCATCGACAAAAACGAGTCGTACGCCTTCATGCGCGACTTCGTCGGTACCGTCGCTGAGGCAGGTTGCACGACCTTCATCGTCCATGCCCGCAATGCCATCCTCAAGGGCCTGAGTCCGAAAGAAAATCGCGAAGTGCCACCACTGCGTTACGACGCCGTGTACCAGCTCAAACGCGAATTCCCCGACCTGGAAATCATCATCAACGGCGGCATCAAGACCGAGGCCGAAATCGACCTGCATCTGCAGCACGTCGATGGCGTCATGCTGGGACGCGAGGCGTATCACAACCCTTACCTGATGGCCGGCTTCGATGCGCGCTACTACGACGATCCGGCCACGCCGCGTACGCGCACCGAAGTGCTCGAAGCGATGCTGCCCTACATCCGCAGCCAGCTTGGCCCGACGCCCTCGATACCCTTGAAAGCCGGTCCGCGCCTCAATAGCATCACGCGGCATATGCTCGGATTGATGGCCGGCTTGCCTGGTGCAAGACATTTCCGGCAGACCTTGTCGGAATCGAAACGGCTGGCCATCGGTGATGCCGGATTGCTGATGGAGGCAATGGAGAGCATGCAGGTCCGTTGAAGAAGCGGATTTGAGCAGGATCAAAGGCAGCAAGAGCGATCACGCTACGCTGTTCGCAGGCTTCCCGCCTGTCGAAAACAGACTGCACTCCAGCGGTCTTTACCTTAAGGGAATATCAATGAAAGTGACTTCTTCTACCCTGACATTCGTAGTGGCTGCGGCACTGGGCGCTGCCTTGCTGGGCGGTTGCGACCGCCGTTCGCCAACCACGGATCAGCCTGGTGCGGGCATGCCGTCTTCCGGCACGCCGGCCAGTCCGCCTTCCTCGATGATGCCGAGTCCGCCGGCCATGCCTATGACACCAAGCGCGCCACCACCGCCGGAAACGGGCAAGTAATGTCGTTGAAGGGATTCAGGCAAGGCGGCATGTGAGTGCGGTCAGGGGCGCGCGTCGCTGTCCAGGTTGACCGCTTCGGTTCGCCCTGGACAGCGGCACCTACGATGCAGCGGTAGTGTGACTATCAGCTATCGTCATCGTGACGCTGCGGTGAACGCAGAAATGAATCGAATTGCATGTCGATTTTTTGCAAGGCTTTTTGCGCGCTCTGCATTTGCTTGCGAAACTCCGGTCCGCGTCGTAGCGCCAGCCCGACGGCGAGGATATCGATCACGACCAGATGAGCCAGACGCGCCGAAATCGGCGTGTAAGGGTCGGTATGGAAGTGCAGATCGATAGGCACCAGAACAGTCGCCAGGTCGGCCAGAGGCGTACCGCTGGGCGATAAGGCAATGACGTCGGCACCCACCTTGCGCGCCAGTTGCACGCTGCGCAGCAAGGCCACACTATTGCCGCGCTGCGATATCGCCAGCACCACATCGCCTTTTTTCAGGAGCGATGCGGCGATGCTGTGAATATGCGGATCGGAATACGCCACCGTCGGCACGCCTGAGCGAAAGAACTTGTGCTGCGCATCGGTGGCAATGATGCCGGACGATCCCTGTCCATAGAATTCGATCTTGCGCGCCTTGGCCAGCAAATCCAGCGCCCGTTCGATCGCAGCCGGATCGAGCGTGTTACGCAAGTCGAGCAGCGCATTGATCGAGCGACTGCAAATTTTGCCGACCAGGTCGGCGGCCAGATCGTTGGGTGTCAGGTTTTCATTCGCGCCGGGCAGGGCGACGGCCAGTGCCTGCGCCAGTTTTAGCTTGAAGGCCTGCCAGCCTTCGAAGCCGACGGCGCGACAAAACCGCACCACCGTCGGTTCCGATACCTGTGCGCTACGTGCCAGTGCAGTGATGTTGCCGGAGACCGCCAGCGTCGGGTCGCGCAGTACTGCCAGGCCGACCTTTCGTTCGGATTTGGAGAGTGCATCGAGCTGGGTGCGGACGGAGTCGAGCAGCATGGTCGTCACATTTCCGGCAGCGCTTCTTCGCGCCATTGCAAACCGTCCCGACCGATCAGCGCGCTCGCGGCAGCCGGTCCCCAGGTGCCGGCTGTGTACGGAATCGGTTCGTTTTCTTCCTGTTCCCAGTGGTTCAGGATGGGCTCGATCCACTCCCAGGCGGCTTCGAGTTCATCGCTGCGCATGAACAGTGTCAGCTGCCCGCGCAGCACATCAAGCAGCAAGCGCTCGTAGGCATCCATGCGCGGTGTCTTGAAGGTTTCGCGGAAATCCAGCTCAAGGTCGACCGGCTTGAGGCGCATGTTGTCGCCCGGCGTCTTGGCCATCAGATTCAGGTGCAGGCCTTCATCAGGTTGCAGCCGGATCACGAGGCTGTTGGGCTGGAAGCTGCCACTCGACTGCGCAAAGATCGAATGCGGAATGGCCTTGAAGCGCACCACGATTTCGGCCAGCTGGTCGGCCATGCGCTTGCCGGTGCGCAGGTAAAAAGGCACGCCGGCCCAGCGCCAGGTATCGATTTCGGCGCGCACGGCGACGAAGGTTTCGGTCTTCGATTCCGGATCGGCACCGGGTTCCTTGCGATAGCCGGGCACCGCCACGCCATTGACATGGCCGGCACGGTACTGGCCGCGCACCACGTTCTGGGTCAGCGTCGTGGTGGTGAATTTTTTCAGGGCGTGCAGCACCTTGAGTTTTTCATCGCGCACCGCATCCGGCGTGATCATCGTCGGTGGCTCCATCGCGACGATGCACAGTAATTGCAGCAAATGGTTTTGCAGCATGTCGCGCAGCGCGCCGGAGGTGTCGTAATAACCGGTGCGATTGCCGACACCAAGTTCTTCGGCGATCGTGATCTGTACATCCGAAATCCATTCGCGCCGCCAGAGCGGTTCGAACAGGATATTGCCGAAGCGTAGCGCCAGCAAATTCTGCACCGCTTCCTTGCCGAGGTAATGATCGATCCGGTAAATCTGCGATTCGGTGAACACGCTGCCGACATCGGCATTGATCTGGCGCGCGCTGGCCAGATCGCGACCGAGCGGCTTTTCGAGCACCACGCGCGAATTCGGCGTGGCGCTGCCGCAAGCGGCCAGGTTCAGGCAGATGGTGGCAAACAGCGTCGGCGGTGTGGCCAGGTAAAACACCCGCACCAGCGCCGGATCATCACGCAAGGCCGCGGCCAGCGTGCAGTAGCTGCCGGGTTTGTCGGCATCGACGGCGACGTACTGGATGCGCTGGCAAAAGCGCTGCCAGACGGCTTCATCGAGGCTGTCAGCGGTCAGGTTTGGCTTCGCGGTCGACTCGACCGATACAAGAAACTCCGCCGTCGTCAAGTCATGCCGGCCAACGCAAATGATGCGCGCGGTGGCAGGAAAATCCCGGGCGCGGTCGCGGGCATACATGGCCGGCAGCAGTTTGCGCATCGACAGGTCGCCGCTGCCGCCAAATAGTACGAGATCGAAATCAGTCAGAGCCATGGGTTTCATTAGATTGTGTGCAAGTTAATCGGGTGCGATGGGATTGTGCATCAGCGCGGCTCTGGCCATCGCGATGAGCGCGTTGGTCGAGCTGTCATGCTGCGCCGGTTGCGCCGACCCGGTCAACTCCTGCGCGATGGTTTTGGCCAGCACCTTGCCGAGTTCGACGCCCCACTGGTCGAAACTGTTGATCCCCCAGATCACGCCCTGCACGAACACCTTGTGTTCGTAGAGTGCGACGAGAGCACCCAGCGTCACCGGTGTCAGCGCCTCCATCAGCAGCATGTTGGACGGGCGGTTGCCGGAGAAGGTCTTGTGCGGCACCAGCGCCTCGGCCGTCGCCGCATCGAGTCCCTGTGCCGCCAGATCGATACGGACTTCGTCGGCGCTCTTGCCGCGCATGAAGGCTTCGGCTTGGGCAAAACAATTGGCCAGCAGCGCGGCCTGATGTCCGGGCAGCGTGTGGCTGGCACCGAGCACCGCAATGAAATCAATCGGAATGAGGTCGCTACCCTGATGCAGCAACTGGAAATACGCATGCTGGCCATTGGTGCCGGTATCGCCCCAGATGACCGGGCCGCTGGCCGTGGTCAATAGCGCGCCGTCGGCACTGACGTGCTTGCCGTTGCTTTCCATATCGAGCTGTTGCAGGTAACCGGCGAACAGGCTCAGGTCCTGATGGTAAGGCGCAATCGAGACCGAACTGCTGCCATGAAAATTGCGGTACCAGACCCCCAGCATTGCCAGCAGGACCGGCATGTTGCGTTCCAGCGGCGCTTCCTGAAAGTGAGTATCCATCTGGTGCGCACCGTCCAGAAAAGCGCGGAAGGCCGGGAAGCCCACCAGCACCGCCACCGACAGCCCGATGGCCGACCAGATCGAATAGCGACCGCCGACCCAATCCCAGAACGGGAACATATTGACCGGATCAATGCCGAAACCGGTCACACCGGACAGATTGGTCGACACCGCGACGAAGTGTTTTGCCAGGTCGCTTTCGTTACCGCTCTGCAGGAACCAGCTACGCGCCGACTGCGCGTTCATCATCGTTTCGGCGGTGGTGAAGGTTTTCGAAGCGATGATGAACAGGGTCGTGGCCGGATCGATGTGCGCCAGTACCGCCGCAAGATCATGGCCATCGACATTCGAGACGAAGTGGCAGCTCAGGCGCGGATGGGCAAAGGTGCGCAGTGCCTGGCAGACCATCTTCGGTCCGAGGTAGGAGCCGCCGATGCCGATGTTGACGATGTCCGTGATGGCGCGTCCATCGCGACCGGTCCAGTCACCCGAGCGCACCTGCTCGCTAAAGACCTGCATGCGCGCCAGGACTGCCTGCACATCGGCGTCGATGTCCTGACCATCGAGCACGAACCGGTGGCCTGCCGGTGCGCGCAAGGCGGTGTGCAGCACGGCGCGCTGCTCGGTCGTATTGATTTTTTCGCCGGCGAACAGCTTGTGCCGGTGGCCTTCGATATCACGTTCGCGCGCCAGCTCGAGCAGCAAATCCAGCGTACTGCGGTCGATCCGGTTCTTGGAATAATCCAGCGTCAGGCCGGCGGCATGCATCGAGAACTGCTGGAAGCGATCGGGCTCGTTGGCAAACTGCGCGCGCATCGTCGTGGAACGGGTTTCGTCATGGCGGGTTTGCAAACGCCGGAAGACCGGACTGTCATTCAGCGGTGTCGAAGCCATGTCAGGAGTCCTTTGAAGTAGGATGGTTGTGGTCGACTATACATTATTCGCAGGTAATTTCACTACAAAAAATCAGGGGAATTGTGGGTTTTACCCGTTTCCGGTAAGGGGATTTTCGCCCCGTAAAAGCGATGAATTGAGAATTTCCCTTGGTAGTCATGGTTCAATCACGCTATGCTGCCGCTTAAACTTTTGTAGTAAAATTACCTATTCAGTCTTCACGCAAGGAGTTTCCATGAAAATGCATCCCGTTCTGACTTCCGTCACCGACCGCATCATCGAACGTAGCCGCCCATCACGTGGCGCTTACCTGACCCGTATTGAAGCGGCCTTGCAGCAGGGCGTTCAGCGCAACGCGCTGTCCTGTACCAACCTGGCGCATGGGTTTGCCGCCTTCCCGGCCAACGACAAATTGGCGTTGCGGCAAGCGCGCTTGCCGTCGGTGGCGATCATTTCTGCCTACAACGACATGCTCTCGGCGCATCAGCCGTTCGAGCGTTTTCCGCAATTGATCAAGGAAGCCGCGCGCAAGGCCGGTGGCGTGGCGCAGTTTGCCGGTGGCGTGCCGGCCATGTGCGATGGCGTCACGCAAGGCCAGCCCGGCATGGAGCTGTCGCTGTTTTCACGCGATACGATTGCGATGGGCACAGCCGTGGCGCTGTCGCACAACATGTTCGATGCCGCCGTCTACCTCGGCGTATGCGACAAGATCGTGCCGGGTCTGCTGATCGGTGCGCTGCACTTCGGTCATTTGCCGGCGGTGTTCATTCCGGCCGGACCAATGACCAGCGGCATGTCCAATCCCGAGAAAGCCAAGGTGCGCCAGCTCTACGCGCAAGGCAAGATCGGCCGCGCCGAATTACTCGAAGCCGAATCGCAGTCCTATCACGGTGCCGGGACCTGCACGTTCTACGGCACGGCCAACAGCAACCAGATGCTGATGGAAGTAATGGGCTTGCACTTGCCGGGTGCCGCCTTCATCACGCCGGGCACACCATTGCGCGACGCGCTGACGGCAGCAGCCGCCGCGCGCGCAGTCAAGATCGCCACCCACACACCCGACTACACGCCGGTCGGCCGCCTGGTCGACGAGAAAACTATCGTCAATGCGATCATCGCTTTGCTAGCCACCGGCGGTTCGACCAACCACACGCTGCATCTGGTGGCCATCGCCAAGGCGGCCGGCATTGTCATCGACTGGAATGATTTTGCGGCGCTGTCGGCGGTGATCCCGCTATTGACCCGGATCTATCCGAACGGCGACGCCGACGTCAATCATTTCCATGCGGCCGGCGGCACCGGTTTCGTGATCCGCGAATTGCTCGATGCCGGCTTGTTGCATGACGATGTCCTGACCGTCCTCGGCAAAGGCTTGCGCTCGCATTGCAGCGAGCCTTTCCTGCAGGACGACGTCGTGGTCTGGCGGCCGGTACCACTGGAAAGTGCCGACCGCAATGTCGTGCGCCGCGCCGCCGAACCGTTTTCGGCCGATGGTGGATTACGCCTGCTGACCGGCAACCTCGGGCGCGCCGTGATCAAGGTCTCGGCTGTCAAACCCGAGTACCGCCGTGTCGAAGCGCCGGCCATCGTGTTCGATTCTCAAGAAGCTTTCATGCAGGCCTACAAGGCCGACGAACTCAATCGCGATTTCATTGCGGTCGTGCGCTTCCAGGGACCGCGCGCCAATGGCATGCCGGAACTGCATGCGCTGACACCCGCGCTGGCCAATCTGCAGGATGCCGGTTTCCATGTTGCGCTGGTGACCGATGGCCGCATGTCGGGCGCTTCCGGCAAGGTGCCAGCAGCCATCCACGTATCGCCGGAAGTGCTGGCTGGCGGACCGCTGGGTCGACTCCGCACGGGCGACCTGTTATTGCTGGATGCCGAAAACGGTGTGCTGCAAGCGCAGGTGCCGGCTGAGGAGTGGGATGCGCGCGAGCAGGCCACGGCTGATCTGCGCAGTAATCAGGTCGGCATGGGACGCGAACTATTCAGCATGTTCCGCGCTACCGTCAGTGCTGCCGAAGAAGGTGCTACGACCTTTGCATTGCCACCCTTGTTGCCAGTCGTCGAGAAAGTGACCGTATGAATCTGACCCCGAGTTTTACTCCCAAGCTGATGCCCGACCTGCTACACATCATGCGCGTCTCGCCGGTCATTCCGGTCATCGCCATTGATGACCTTGACCATGCGGTGCCGCTGGCACGGGCGCTGGTCGCCGGTGGCATCCGCGTGCTCGAAGTGACCTTGCGCACGGTCCACGGACTGGCCGCGATCCGTGCGATAGCCGGGCAGGTGCCCGATGCGATCCTCGGCGTCGGCACGCTGACGCTGCCCGAAGAATTCGCCGCCGCACGCGATGCCGGCGCGGTGTTCGGTGTCTCGCCCGGCCTGACGCCGGCACTGATTGCGGCCGCACGCTCGAGCGGCTTGCCCTTGCTGCCGGGTGTGATGACACCCTCCGAAGTGATGGCCGCACGCGAAGCCGGCTTTCGCCAGCTCAAGCTGTTTCCGGCTGTGCCGGCAGGCGGCGTCGGCATGCTAGGGGCGATCGCCGGACCGCTCGGTGACGTGATGTTCTGTCCGACCGGCGGGATTTCGCTGGCGACGGCACCACAGTTTTTGGCCTGCAAGAACGTCGCCTGCGTCGGCGGTTCATGGCTCACGCCAAAAGACGCGATGCTCTCCGGCGACTGGGCCCGCATCACCGCGCTGGCCAGCGCCGCGAGCGCATTGCGGCCGGCCTGATCCGCGCATCGTGACTTCCTGATGGCTATCCGGTGCGGGTTATCGTGCCGGTTTCGTGCGCCAGCGCACGGACGGTAGCGCTATTTCTGCTTACTCTCGAGACGTCTTCGGTGATGAAGAAATTCGCAGTTCAATCCGTTCAGGAGGTCGCTATGGGCACTATTTTGTTGATCATCCTCATCCTCGTGCTGATAGGCGCGTTTCCATCCTGGCCGCATAGCCGCAATTGGGGGTATGGTCCAAGCGGGTTAACCGGCCTGATCGTCGTGATTCTGATTATCATGTTGCTGACCGGGCGACTTTAACCGTCGCCGACACCCGATTGCGTCACGCAGTCGGGCAGCCACCCTGACGCAGGAATCCGATGAAGTACAAAGACTATTACGACACGCTCGGGATCGAGCGCGATGCCACTCTTGATGACATCAAGAAAGCCTACCGCAAGCTGGCTCATCAATATCATCCGGATGTCTCGAAGGATCCCAAGGGTGAAGAGAAATTCAAGGCGGTGGCAGAAGCCTATGCCACCCTGAAAAATCCCGAAAAGCGGGCCGAATACGACCAGCTCGGCAAGCGCTCGGCGGGCGACAATTTTGCCCCGCCGCCGCAGTGGCAACAACGCTATGGCTCGGGTGCCGAGGCCTTTGATGATGTCGACCTGTCCGACCTGATGGGCGCATTCCGCTCCGGCGGCGCGGGACGACGCACGCGGGCCAATCTTCCCGAAGAGGGCACCGATTATTCGGTCAGCGTGGAAGTCACGCTGGAACAGATTTACAGCGGTGCCGAAACCGACGTGGCCGTCGAGCTGCCCGAAATGGATAGCCACGGATTACCGCATCGGGTGGCGCGTACTTTCCGCATCACGGTGCCGAAAGGCGCGACCGACGGCCAGCGCCTGCGACTGGCCGGCAAGGGCGGTCCCGGCCGGCATGGCGGCAAAGCCGGCAACCTGTACGTCGTGCTGGCTATCCTGCCGCATCCGCTGTACCGGGTTACCGGACGCGACCTGGTGCTGGACCTGGCGCTGGCGCCGTGGGAAGCCGTGCTGGGAACGGCGGTCGAAATTCCTACCCTGGGTGGCAAGGTCGAGCTCAACATCAAGCCCGGCACGTCGTCGGGACAGCGCCTGCGGCTCGGCGGACGTGGCCTGCCCGCTGCCACGGGTGCGGCCGGCGACCTGTTTGCACTGGTGCGCATCGTGGCACCAAAAACCCTGAGTCCGACCGAGCGGACCTTGTATGAACAGCTGGCGACGCTCTCGGATTTCAAGCCGCGCAGCGCTGGTTATACGGAGACATGATGAAGCTGACCATTGCAGAAAGCATCCCGCTCGATGCCGGACATGTCTGCACGATCGCGCACCTGGCCGAGGTATCGGGCCTGTCGCACGAAGAGCTGGAAGAGCTGGTCGGTATCGGCCTGATCGTGCCGGCCGATGCGCAGACCGAGCCGCTACTGTTCCAGTTGCGCACGGTTGTCACGGCCTGTACCGCACGCCGTTTGCGCGACGATTTCGAGCTTGACCACAACGGCGTAGCGCTGGCATTGACGCTGCTGCAGCGCATCGAACAGCTGCAGCAGGAATTGACCGCGCTGCGCGCACGATCGCGCTAAGCCGGCAGCACGCCATTTGCCACGACATCACCAGACTGCCAGAACCGGCGCGCAACAAGTCATCCTGACCGCGCCGCCACTTTTTTCGGAGGCATCACCATGAGCGACACAACTTTCGCCAATTTTCAAGAATTCGACACCCTGTTGCGGCAGCGCCGCGAAGAATTGCAAGCCAAAATCGACCCGCAGACGCACCGCTCGACCAGTGCCGACGAGCTGGTCCTGACGACTCCAGAGACGGTCGATGACGAGGCCGCCAACGCCGATGTGCAGAACGACACCGACCTCGCCCAGCTTTCGCTGGAGCTGGCCGAACTGGTTGACATCGACGCCGCCCTGGGGCGCATCAAGGCCGGCACCTACGGAACCTGCACTGCCTGCGACGAAGCGATTCCGCTGGCGCGCCTGCGCGCGATGCCATCGGCGCATTTCTGTATCGGCTGCCAGTCAAAAAGCGAACAGCGCCAGGGTTTCCCGCACAACACCTCGCTGTAACCGGCCTTGCATCCAAACCGAAAGGAAACACCATGAGCTATCCCTCCATCCTGGTCCACGTTGACGCATCCGTCCGTACCGCCGAGCGCATCCGCATCGGTGCCGAACTGGCCTTGCGCACCGATGCCCACCTGACCGGTACCGCCACCACCGGGGTGTCGGGCCTGTTCTATTTGCCGGGTGCCATCGGCGAGGGCAACCTGCAACTCGGTGCCATGCTCGACATGCTCAAGCAGCGCGGTACCTTTGCGCTGGAAGAGTTCGAACAGCTGGTCAGCAAGATGGGCGTGAAGTCCTTTGAAAAACGCCTGGTCGATGAAGAGGCCGGTCCCGGCGTAAGCCTGCAAGCGCGCTACAGCGATCTGGTGATTGTCGGCCAGACCAATCCGGACGAGCCATCGCCATCGACCGCCGACGAGTTCCCCGAATACCTCGTGATGCATTCGGGACGGCCGGTACTGATCATTCCGTACATCGGCCATTTCGAACATATCGGCCGGAAAATCCTGGTGGCCTGGGATGGCAGCATGCAGGCCACCCGTGCCGTGACGGCCGCGATTCCCTTGCTGCAGCAAGCGCAGCAGGTGCAACTGGTGGTCTTCAATCCCGAAGCCAAGCCGGACGTGCATGGCGACGAGCCCGGTGCCGACATCGCCTTGTATCTCGCGCGGCACGGCATCAAGCTCGACGTCACTATCCTGACCACCACCGAAAAAGCCTCGAAGAGCGGACGCATGGACGACCTCGATGTGGGCAATGCCCTGCTGTCGCATGCAGCGGACGTGGATGCTGATCTGATCGTCATGGGTGGCTATGCCCATTCGCGCTTTCGGCAGGTGTTACTTGGCGGGGTGACGAACACGATCCTGACATCGATGACAGTGCCGGTACTAATGGCGCATTGATCTTTCTTGTTGGATATTTTTGGCGGGATGCGTGTGGCACCGTACAGACGTATTTTTCCGGGCTGGCTAAGCTGTCGGCAGATCGACGGACGTGTCCGATGCCGGCACGTCGTCGTTACCAAAAGGAGTCCAGCATGAACAAGAAAGCCATCGTCAGCGTCATCCTCGCCATGTCGCTCGGCACCAGCGGATTTTCATTTGCGCAAGGCCGGTCGGATCACGACCGTGGTGACGACCGCGGCGATCGCGGCCGTAACGAACAAGCCCACCGTGGCGGTCCGCCGGATCGCGGCAATCAGGGGCGTGGTCCCGATCGACGTGATGATGATCGCGGCCATGACAAGCGCGACCATGACAACCGTGGCCACGACAACCGCGACCAGGTCCGTTACTACGACGGCCGCGATGGCCGCGGTGCCGGACCGAATCACAACTACCGCAAGGGCGACCGCATGCCGCGCGACTATCGCAGCCGCCAGTACGTCGTCGACGACTGGCGCGGTCATCGCCTGTCGGCACCGCCGCGTGGTTACCACTGGGTCCAGACCGGCGGCGATTATGTCCTGGTCGCGATTGCCAGCGGCATCATCCTGCAGCTGTTTCTGGGTAACTGATCCGATACTGGCCGGTGCGCTTGGAACTGTTTCCGCTCATCGCTGGCAGTAGGGTGGGCACGGG
>AEPR01000212.1 GCA_000195205.2 Oxalobacteraceae bacterium IMCC9480
GTCAAGACGTTGCTCGTGAGGCGCTTACTGGCATTAAGTTAGCGTGTTGAAATCTTCAAGCGGCATTCATTTTGGCTGCCCCGTCTCTCGATGCGAAAACGGTCCAAGTTTCTCGCATCATCAACTCGTCATCCCCTCACAAATCTTGTCAAGAGCTCGCTCATTATGACGAGATTAGCCTGCAATCTCGTCACAATGATGAGATTCGCTCTATAATCTCGTCAAATAATGTGATTGATAGGATTGTTATTCGATGACTATTTCTCCCTTTTCAGCTCGCGATGAAGCACTGCTACGTTATGTCCTTGCCGCCGGCGCACCCACCAGTCCTAGTTCATTAGAACAAGTTCTCCACGTTTCCCGACCTACCCTCAATCGGGCAGTGCGAGACCTTGTAGCCGCTGGCTTTTTGGACAAGAAAGGAGATGGGCGGTCAACTCGTTACGTGGCTTCCGAAGCAGCGCGCGTTGCGCTGGCAGCCTCTACTCCGTACGCACCTACGCCGACAGGCTCAAGTCTGCTCCGGTGGTCACGGGCGGCCCTGCCGTTGGTTGAATCACTTCGTGCGCCGCTTGGAACTCGCACTCCAGTAGGCTATGACCGAGCCTTCGTCTCCGACTACATCCCGAACCAATCCAGCTTACTTCCCCTGCAGCTGGCCACAGAACTGTACAGTGCCGGTCGTAGCCATGACCAGCACCCTGCGGGAACCTATGCCCGCGAGGTTCTGGAGCAGTTGCTCATCGATTTGTCCTGGTCGTCGTCGCGCCTGGAGGGCAACAATAAGAGCTTGCTCGATACCAAGGCGTTGTTTGAACTGGGGGAAGGCACCGATCCCATGGACGAAGACACCTTGATGCTGCTCAACCACAAGAACGCCATCGAATTCATGGTCGAGGCCGTCCCGACAGAGGGTATTACCATGCCCGTCCTCGTTGACCTGCAGGCCACACTGATGCGGGACCATTTGAAGGATGCGCGGGACATCGGGAGTATCCGCCGGCGCGTAGTGAACATTGATGGTTCTATTTACTCTCCGAGCAACATCCCTGCGCTCCTGGAAGATACGCTGCAGAACATCATCGACAAGTCCCGTCAAATTCGGAACCCCGTGGAGGCCGCTTTCTTTTTATGGGTCAACGTGGCGTACCTCCAGCCATTTGCAGACGGCAACAAGCGCACAAGCCGCCTGAGCGCTAACATGCCGCTCCTGCTGTACAACTGCGCCCCGTTGTCCTTCCTGGACGTGGAGCGCACAGACTATACAACAGCGATGATGGGTGTCTACGAACAGCGCCACGTTTCTGCAGCAGTAGAACTGTTTGAATTTATCTATCGTCGCTCGATTCAAAAGTACAGCGTACTGCGCGCCTCGCTGTCCGTACCTGACCCGCTTCGAGCGCGCTACCGGAAAACCTTGAATGAGCTCATGCAGTTTGTCGTCTTCTACGGCAAAACGTTAAACGACGCACTCTCGGAGGTGCCCGTCGATACTGCAGACCTGACGGCATTGCGCGCCATCGCCAATACTGAACTCGACCAGCTTGAACAATACAACGGTGCTCGGTACAACCTTGCGCGAGGCATGACGCAGCGATGGATTGACGCCGGACGGCCCAGATAAGCGGGCTTGCCGGTCCGCGCTGACGTACAGTCGGGGTATGGATAACTGCTTCACCTTGGCCTCCCTATTTACCGACAATTCAAGTAATTGCCGGTAAATAGCGCTAGAACCACTGGTACTACTCCGCAACCGCCTGGTTGCTCTTGAACCTGATAGCAATAAATTTCAAAAAAGGTAACTTAGCGCCTGACTCGCAAGGTGGCAGAGGATGCAATAACCGGAGGGCATTGTCCAGCCTACATCCCCTGATTGTCCGCAGAGTGTTCTTTGGTACTGACGCAGCCGTACGCGAACGTTGCCATTTTGTTTGTCACTTTTAGCGGGAAAAAACTACTTGCAGCGTGTTCAATGTCAAATCCAGTGTTTGCTGGTCCACCGCGCCAAATTTAGTCACCAGCCGTGTTTTGTCTACCGCCCGGAGCTGATCCAGCAAAATCAGGCCGACTTTCCCGCTGTGCGAAATAGGGATACAAAATGGAGTGGCCCGACTACCAATTGTCGCCTCGCGCTACTGTCACCATGAAAACACTGCGTCATCGACATTGGCGAATTTTGGCATCACCAGCGCATCGTCCCCAGCGAGCGCAATGGATTTGCTCGCATCGGACCATCCGGACCGATT
>AEPR01000211.1 GCA_000195205.2 Oxalobacteraceae bacterium IMCC9480
CCCTGGAAGCAAAAAGCCGGTTTGTCGGTGCGGGCGAATCCTTGCAGCGAGCCATCGAACAGCGACACGTGCGTGACGCGGCAATTGGCCGGCAACGAATCCGGATCAACGGCAAAACCGTGATTCTGGGACGTGATCAGCACCTGTTTGGTTTCGAGATCCTGCACCGGATGGTTCGCACCGTGATGGCCGAATTTCATCTTGAGGGTCGTCGCGCCGGAGGCCAGCGCCATGATCTGGTGACCGAGGCAAATGCCGAAGGTCGGGATACCAAGTTCGATCAGTTCGCGCGAAACAGCGATTGCGTAATCGCAGGGTTGCGGATCACCGGGGCCATTCGACAGGAAAATGCCGTCCGGATTGAGCGCGAGTGCATCGGCGGCAGTGGCCTGCGCCGGCAGTACCGTCACCTTGCAGCCGCGCTGCGCTAGCATGCGCAGGATGTTGAACTTGACGCCATAGTCAAAGGCGACCACATGAAATTTCGGCGTCTGTTGCTGGCCGTAGCCGGCGCCAAGCTGCCATTCGGTTTCGGTCCATTCGTAGGCGACCTTGGTCGACACGACCTTCGCCAGATCCATGCCGTTGATGCCGGCGAATGACTTGGCCAGCGCCAGCGCCTGCTCGACGGTGACATCGGCACCGGCGACGATGGCACCACTCTGGGCACCTTTTTCGCGCAGGATACGGGTCAGCTTGCGGGTATCGATGCCGGCAATGGCGACGATGTTTTCGGCCTGGAGATAGTCAGTCAGGCTTTGCTGCGAACGGAAGTTCGACGCCATCAGCGGCAGGTCACGGATGACCAGACCGGCAGCATGGACACGCGACGATTCGACATCTTCGGCATTGATGCCGGTATTACCGATGTGCGGATAAGTGAGCGTGACGATCTGTCGGCTATAGCTCGGGTCAGTCAGAATTTCCTGGTATCCGGTCATTGCGGTATTGAAGACGACCTCACCGATCGTGTGGCCGGCAGCGCCGATGGAAAAACCCTGGAAGATCGACCCGTCTGCTAGTGCGAGGATGGCTGGAACGGCGGGGCCAGAAAAGAATGGCGGCAAGGGGTAACTCCTGATGTGGTTACCGCCGCGCTGCATCGCGCCGGAGTATCCGCGCGCGTCTTTCCGCGACAAGGCGCGCGGAAAATTGGCGTGGACATTCAGGGGCGTAAAAGAGGTGTGCGCTACGGCGGAATAAAATGGGCTAAACCGCCGGAGTATAGCCTACAAGGAGGCCAGGGCAAACCAGAAAAACGCCGGCGGGGAAGATTTTCCCGCCGGGCCGGTCATGATGACCGGACAAGCAGTCCCGTATCAGCCCAGCAGTGCGGCAATACCTGCCTTGGCAACTTGCGCATCTTCGGACGACTTGACACCGGAGACACCAACCGCGCCGAGGCACTCGCCGTCGATCATGATGGGAACGCCGCCTTCAAGCATGCCTTCGAGCTTCGGTGCGGTGATGAACGACATGCGGCCATTGTTGATCATGTCTTCGTAGATCTTCGATTCACGACGACCGAGGGCCGCGGTGCGTGCCTTGGCCGGAGCGATGTCAGCCGAAATCGGCGCGGTGCCATCGAGACGCTGGAACGACAGCAGGTGACCGCCGTCGTCGACGATCGCAATGGCTACAGCCCAGTTATTGGCGAGCGCTTCAGCTTCAGCAGCAGCGGCAATTTTTTTTACATCAACGAGGGACAATATTTGCTTGGATTGCATCACAACTCCGGAAGGGAAAAAAGAATGCCGATTGTACGATAGACAGGTCGGGCGGATTAGATCAAGTCGGAGCCGAATAACTTTTGACAGGTTTTAGTGATTCGGTTACCTTGGACCTTCGCAAAAAAACCCCCCTCCTATTTTGACGATAAGCCGCCCTCCCCGCCGAGTCTTCCGCCATATCGTCGCCAGCATGGTGCTGGTTGCCACCTGCGCGGTATCGGCAACCAGCTTCGCCGCCGACATTTCCGAACCGCCAAAAAGCGTCGCGCTGGCCCGACTGCAATCCCTGAGTAACCGCGCTTCAGAACTGGCACTCAGTGCGCTTGGCCTGATCGGTATTCGCTATCGGATGGGTGGAAACACCGCAGAGAGCGGACTCGATTGCAGCGGCTTGGTACGCCTGGTATTTCAGGAAGCGTGGGGCGAGACCTTGCCGCGCACGTCCGAAGAAATCAGCCGGGTCGGCGAGAAAGTCGATAGCCATGACATGCAACCCGGCGACCTCGTGTTCTACAACACGCTGCGTCGCGGCTTCTCGCATGTCGGCATCTACCTCGGCGATAACAAGTTCATCCACTCGCCATCAGCAGGCGGACAGGTCCGTGTCGAAAGCATGGACATCAGCTACTGGAAAAGCCGCTTCAATGGCGCACGCCGCATCAGCGACCCCGAACATCCCTAGGCAATCGCCCTGATCATCACCAGGCCGCCCCCGTTTCCCGGGCGGCTTTTTTATTGCTCGCGCCGCGCGCGCAGCTTGTCCCGCAACTCCGGCAGCATCAGCGTCATCGCTTGCTCACCGGCGAGGATGGCCAGGTTGCGTCCGGCAAAATCATTGCCCTTCATCGTGCCGAGTTTGGGAGTGATGACCAGATCGGCATCCTTGAGCTCAACCCGGTTGATGCTTTGTCCCATGATCGCAAAGGTCTGCAGCACCACATCGACCGAACTCAGCGCCGCCTGCACATCCGGCTGGGTAGAAATATTGACCGCGATGACAAAGTCGGCACCCATGTCGCGCGCAAAGCGCACCGGCACCGGCGACACCAGACCACCATCGACATACGAATGATCACCGATGCGTACCGGCTGGAACACGCCGGGCACGGCGGACGAGGCACGCACGGCCAGTCCCGCATTACCTCTGCGGAAGAGGATAGGCAAGCCGCTGTTGAGGTCGGCGGCAACGGCACCGAACGGGAGCTTGAATTTTTCGATCGGCAGGTTGCTGACCGACTTGTTCACATAGTTCTGCAGCGCCTCACCCTTGAAGACGCCACTGGCCTTGGCAAAAAGCGGCACGCTCCAGTCGGAGATGGCGGCCTCGTCCATGTCGAGCGCCATTTTTTGCAGCGCATAGCCGTTGTTGCCGGCTGCATAGAGCGCACCGACCAGGCTGCCGGCACTGGTGCCGACGACGATATCGGGAAAAATACCCTGGGCTTCCAGCACCTTGATGACGCCGATATGCGCGAAGCCGCGCGCCGCGCCACCGCCGAGCGCCAGCCCGATGCGCAGCGGACGCGGCGGTTTCGGCTGGACCACGGGCGTCACGGGAGCGGAAGAAATGAATGGAACGGACATGCATCCACCGAGCAGCAAAGTGGCAAGCAGGGCAAGGCGGATCGACGGAACACAAGACATGAAATGGGCAGACACGAGGGATGGGCAGGCGCGGATCATACTGCGAAAGCAGTCCGCTTATTTCGGTATGCAAACAATGTCACAATCAGCCTCCTTTTCACCCACCCGGAATTCCGATCATGGCACGCCTTCCCTACGCAGACCCGACCCATCCTGATAACGCAAAACAAGCCGCACAGATCGCTGCCGAACGCGGTGGCAAGGTCATCAACTTGTACAAGATGCTGCTGCAAAGCCCGCCGGTGGCCGACGGCTGGCGTCAGTTGCTGACCGCGATCCGCCATCAATGCCTGTTGTCGGCACGTTATCGCGAGCTGGCCATCATGCGCATCGCGGTCCTCAATGAAGCCGATTACGAATTCGCCCAGCACGTGCCGTTTGCCTTGAAAGAGGGTTACACCGACGCGCAGCTCGCCGCCCTGAAAACCGCCGGCTACCGCGATCACTTCACCGAACTGGACTTGCAAGTGATCGATTACACCGATGCGATGACGACATCGATCCGTGTACCGCAAGCCGTTTTCGATGCCGTCAAGGCCCACTTCAGCGATCGTGAAATGGTCGAACTGACAGCGACCATTGCTGCCTACAACATGGTGTCGCGCTTCCTGGAAGCGCTGCAACTCGACCACGACTAGGAGTCTGCTACAGCCACACCGCCGTCGCCGGAAACTTGACCTTGAACAGACTGCCCTGCCCCGGTGCCGACTCGATAGCCAGCACGGCGGTATGGCGCAGCAGCACATGCTTGACAATCGCCAGGCCCAGCCCTGTGCCCTTGGTCTCGCGCGAGCGGCTTTTATCGACACGATAGAAGCGCTCGGTCAGGCGTGAAATGTGTTCGGGCCGGATACCGATACCGCTGTCCTGCACGGCAAATACCGGCCCTGCGATACCGACGCGCCAGCTGATGGCGATGGTGCCGCCGGCAGGCGTGTAGCGCACTGCGTTCGACGCCAGGTTGCTGAAGGCGCTGCGCAATTCATCCGTACTGCCACGGATGTCCGGCCCGTCGATATCGAGCGTAATGACATGCTTGCCTGCCGATAGCGCTTCGACTTCCCGGCGAATCTGTTCGAGCAAAGTAGGGATATTGACGCGTTCGGGTCGCATCGGAAAATCGATCGATTCGAGCCGCGTCAACGTCAGCATGTCCTCGACCAGATTCTGCATGCGCTGGCCCTGTTCGGTCATCAGCGTCAGGTGCGAGGTGCGGGTGCGGGCATCGAGGTTGGGCTGCATCAGCGCGATTTCAAGAAAGCCGTTGATCACCGTCAGCGGCGTGCGCAGCTCGTGCGAGGCATTGGCAATAAAATCGCGCCGCATCATTTCGATCCGCTCCGATTCAGTGGCATCGTGCGTCACCAGAATCTGGCGGCGGTTCTCGAACGGGATGATCTGCATGATCAGCTTGCGGTCCTTCAGCGCCAGCGTCAGCGGCTGCTCGTAGCGACCGAGGATGATGTAATCCATGAAATCCGGATTGCGGATCAGGTTGGTCACGCGCATGCCTTTATCGCGCTCGTTTTGCAAGCCGAGGTGGCGTTCGGCGGCCGGATTGCACCACTCGAGAAACAGCACGTCATCCATGATGACGACCCCGTCCGGCAGCAGCGTCATGGCCTGCCGGAACCGCGCCAGCCACTCGGTCAGTTCGACCTGGTGTTTTTCATCGCTGCGCCGCAAGCGGTACAAGCGCGAAAACACATCAGTCCACGCGCCCCATCCATCCGGCAGCTTGGCGCTGTCGGGATGATCCAGCCAGGCATTGAGGTGCTGCAGATAGCCAAGCTGAATAGTCAGGATCGCGCACAAGGCAACGATGCTGGCGACCAGTCCGGCAATGGCACCAAAAAAATAAGCCAGCACCGCCGACACCAGAAACACGCCGACGATGCGCAGTATTGCCGGCACCCAGAACAACAACTGAGGATTCATGGACGGGCTTTATTTTTCGGAAAGCATGTAGCCTACACTACGCACCGTCCGGATCAAGTGCTCGGCTTCCTTGAGCGCCTTGCGCAATCGAAGTACATGCACATCCACGGTTCGCTCCTCGATGACAGCATGATCACCCCAGACTTTGTCGAGCAACTGGGTGCGGCTGAACACCCGGTCCGGATGCGCCAGGAAAAATTTCAGCAACTTGAATTCGGCATGACCGATCTCGATTTTCTGGTCCGACAAACTCACGCTGCAACTGATCGGATCGAGCGTGACCGGCCCTGCCCGCATCATGCTTTGTGCATGTTCGGGACTCTTGCGCCGCAATAGCGCCTTGATCCTGGCGGTCAGTTCGCGCGGTGAAAACGGCTTGGTCACATAATCGTCGGCCCCATTGTCGAGGCCGGCGATCTTGTCTTCTTCCATGGTCTTGGCCGTCAGCATGATCACCGGGATGGCTTGCAATTGACGGTCAGCGCGGATGCGCGACAGCAGCCGCAAGCCGCTCTGGTCCGGCAGCATCCAATCGAGCAGGATCAGGTGCGGCGTGCGGCGCTGGATGAATTCCCAGGCCTCCGCTGTCGTGTTAACCGCCATCGTGTTCCAGCCGGCTTCGCGCAATGTGTAGCTGACCAGTTCGACGATGGAGGGTTCATCTTCGACGATCAGGATGGTAGTTTTATCGACAGCCATGGGGTTTGTTTAGTCGTCCAGTTTGACCGAAGCCACGTAATCCGTATGTCGGATGTCCTTGCCTTCGACGATGTAGATCACGTACTCGGCAATGTTTTTTGCATGGTCACCGATGCGTTCGATCGCCTTGGCTACCCACAAGGTATCGAGTGCCGATGAGATCGTGCGGGGGTCTTCCATCATGAACGTGATCAGGCTGCGCATGATCGAACGGAATTCATGGTCGATCACTGCATCCTGCGCGATCAGGCGCACGGCCTGCTTGGCATCGAGGCGCGCAAACGCGTCGAGGGCATCGTGCAGCATGTCGGCGGCGCTGGTGGCGATCACACGCACGGTTTCAAAATGATTGATCGACATCGTGCCGCGCTCGTGCAAGTTGGCCGCGGTGCGCGCGATTTTGGTGGCTTCGTCACCGATGCGTTCGAGGTCGGTGATGACCTTGACGGTCGCCATCACGGTACGCAAGTCGTTGGCGGTGGGCTGGCGACGCACGATCAGGTGACTGCAGGTTTCGTCGAGCTGGACTTCGAGCTTGTTGACGTTTTCATCGGACTTGATCACGGCAAAAGACAGTTCGATATTGCCCGTGCGGAAAGACACCATCGCATCGCGCAACTGGCTTTCCACCAGTCCGCCCATCAGCAGCACTTTCGAACGGATCGATTCGAGATCGAGGTCGTATTGTTTGGACGAGTGTTCGCCGGTCATCGGAATTCTCCTGGTCTGGTTCGCTAGGTTGTTAGTAGAGGATCAGTGCAGTTCAAGCTCACTGCACACGCATCAGCCGAAACGGCCGGTGATGTAATCCTGGGTTTCTTTTTTGGCCGGATTCATGAAAATCTGGTCAGTCTCGCCGTACTCGACCAGCTCGCCCAAGTACATGTAGGCGGTGAAGTCCGAGCAGCGCGCGGCTTGCTGCATGTTGTGCGTGACAATGGTAATCGTGTAATCGAGTTTGAGTTCGCTGATCAGTTCTTCGATCTTTGCGGTCGAGATCGGGTCCAGCGCCGACGTCGGTTCATCGAGCAAGAGCACGTCAGGCTTGACCGCAACACCGCGCGCAATGCACAGGCGCTGCTGCTGTCCGCCCGACAGGCTCAGGCCGCTCTTGGAGAGCTTGTCCTTGACTTCGGTCCACAGCGCGGCCTTGTTCAGTGCCCATTCAACCCGCTCATCCATCTCGCCCTTCGGCAGGTTTTCATAGAGGCGTACACCGAAGGCGATGTTGTCGTAGATCGACATCGGAAACGGGGTCGGCTTCTGGAACACCATGCCGACCTTGGCACGCAAGGCATTGACGTCTTGGTCCGAATCAAGGATGTTTTTGCCGCGATAAATGATCTGGCCTTCGGCACGCTGGCCGGGATACAGGTCGTACATCCGGTTGAGCGTGCGCAGCAGCGTCGATTTGCCGCAGCCGGACGGGCCGATGAAGGCCGTGACTTTTTTCTCGTGGATATTAAGGTTGATGTTTTTCAGGCCCTGGAAAGTGCCATAAAAAAAGTTCAGGTCGGAGATCGCGATGATCGGCTTCTTTTCCGCAGTGTTGATAGTGGTCATGGAAGTCAGCTCTTGATTTTTTGGTTGAAGACGGTACGCGACAGGATATTCAGGCCAAGCACGGTGAAGGTCACCAGCAATGCCCCGCCCCACGCCAGCGAGCGCCAGTTGTCATACGGGCTCATCGCAAACTGGTAAATCACCACCGGCAAGTTGGCCATCGGTGCATTCATGTTCGCGCTGAAAAACTGATTGTTGAGTGCCGTGAACAGCAGCGGTGCAGTTTCGCCGGAGATGCGCGCCAGTGCCAGCAAGGCACCCGTCATCACGCCGGCCCGGACCGCCCGCAGGCGCACAAACGTGGCGACTTTCCAGCGCGGCGCGCCGAGCGCGAAGGCGGCTTCGAGCAAGCTATTCGGCACCAGCTTGAGCATGTTGTCGGTGGTCCGCACGACCACCGGTATCGCAATCAACGAGATCGCGAAGGTCCCCGCCCAGCCGGAAAAGTGGCGCACATTGGCGACGTAGATCGCGTAAATGAACAGGCCGATCACGATCGATGGTGCCGACAGCATGATGTCGGTAACAAAGCGCGTGACCTGCGCAAACCAGCTGCGGTCACCGTATTCGGACAAATAAATACCGGCCAGTATGCCAATCGGCGTACTGATCAGCGTGGCGATACCGACCATCAGCAAGCTGCCGATAATCGGATTCATCAGACCGCCGCCTTCGCTGCCCGGTGCCGGCGTAGTCTGCGTGAACATCGACAGGCTGAGCGCACCGAAGCCCTTGATGATCAGCGTGAACAGAATCCACATCAGGAAAAACAGACCC
>AEPR01000210.1 GCA_000195205.2 Oxalobacteraceae bacterium IMCC9480
GGCACGATACCCCCGTGCCCACCCTACGGGTTGTTTGCCGCGTTGATGCGCCGGGCGCAGCTTGACGATCCGTTCAAATAAATCGCATCTTGAAGTTACGCCCCTTGATATTGCCGCCCTCAAGCTTGGCAAACGCCTTCTTCGCAATGCGCCGATCCAGCGCCACGTAGGTCATGAATTCGAACACGTTGATCTTGCCGACCTGTTCCTTGGTCAGGCCGGCGTCGCCGGTCAGTGCACCGAGCAGATCGCCAGGACGCAGCTTGTCTTTTTTGCCGCCCATGATCAGCAGCGTCACCATCGGGGCTTCCAGCGCCGGGCCGGGGGCGACTTCGAGGTCGGCCAGATCGAACCAGCTGACGGGTCCGTGCTGGTAGTCCTCGATCAGCTTGACCCACTTTTTTTCATTCGGGGCGCACAGGCTCAAGGCCAGTCCGCGTGCCGCGCCGCGACCGGTACGACCAACCCGGTGGATATGGACTTCGGTGTCTTTCGAGACATCGACATTGATCACCATCTCAAGGCTCTGGATATCAAGTCCGCGCGCCGCCACGTCGGTGGCGACCAATACCGAGCAGCTGCCGTTGGCGAACAGCACCAGGATTTCATCGCGCTCGCGCTGTTCGAGTTCGCCATACAGCGCCATCGCACTGAACCCCTGCGCCCGCAATTCATCGGCCAGTTCACGGCAATGGATCTTGGTGTTGCAGAAGGCCAGCGCCGACGCCGGTTTGTAATTGTTAAGCAGACGGCCGACGGCATCGTTGCGGTCGTCATAGCCGACTTCATAGAAACGCTGTTCGATGCGGTTGTCGTCGTGCTGCGCTTCGACCGTGATCTCGGTCGGGTCGCGCAGGAAGGGCGCGCTCGACTTGCGGATGTCATCCGGATAGGTCGCGGAAAACAGCAGTGTCTGGCGGCGCGTCGGGCAGGCCGACACGATGCCGGAAATCTCTTCGTAAAAGCCCATGTCGACCATGCGGTCGGCTTCATCGAGCACCAGCGTCTGCACCGTCGAGAGGTCGATGCTGCCGCGCCCGATGTGGTCGCGCAGACGGCCTGGCGTGCCGACGATGATGTGCGCGCCGTGTTCGAGCGAGGCGATTTGCGGGCGCATGGGCGCACCGCCGCACAGGGTCAGGATCTTCGTGTTGTCGGCAAAACGTGCCAGCCGGCGCAGCTCGTTCGAGACCTGGTCGGCCAGTTCGCGGGTCGGGCAAATGACCAGCGCCTGGATCGCAAACCAGGTCGGATTGAGACGTTGCAGGATGCCGATGCCAAACGCAGCGGTCTTGCCGCTACCGGTCTTGGCTTGCGCAATCAGGTCACGCCGGTCGAGGATCACCGGCAGGCTTTTGGCCTGGATCGGCGTCATCTCGTGATAACCCAGCGAGTCGAGATTGGCCAGCATCGATGGCGATAACGCCAGCGTCGAGAAGGAGTTGGGAGTAGCAGTCATTACAGGAACCGATCAAGAATTTTGCGCGACAGCTTGTCCATCGTGTGCATGTCGCGGATAAGGAAATGGATGCCGTGGCTATCGGAGATCAACAGCGATGCGGCGTCGACGCGGCGGATGTCTTCTTCGCCGCGCAGCACGAATCGGGTCGCGCCACGATCGGTCTCGACCGACCAGGTGCACGGCGTGGCATAGCTGGTCACGTCGAGGATGGCGCTGATTTCGGGCATGAATTCGCGGCCGCTCAGTTCGTCTTCGACGAGGGTACGGATCGCCACCGGCAGCGCATCGAGCCGGTCAATCCAGCCGACTTCGCGACCATCCACGCTGACCAGTGCGATGCCATCGTCGGGCGCCTGGATCGGAAAGGCCCGCACCGGGGCGACGCCTTCGTGGGTCTGGCCGGCGGCGTCGACGAGCACCAGCTTGCCGAACGCATTGCGACTCAGGCTGAAGGTGGTTGGTAGCGGTTCATTCATGCGGCGTCTCCCATCGTGTTGGCGGCATTGCGCGCCTGTGCTTCATAGAGCCGGAAATACGCGCCCTGGCGCGCCATCAAGTCATCGTGACTGCCGATCTCGACGACTTCGCCGCGATCGAGCACCACCAGCCGGTCGGCCTTGTGCAGTGTCGACAGGCGGTGGGCAATCGCGATCGTGGTGCGGCCGTGGACCAGATTGTCGAGGGCTTTCTGGATCTCTTTTTCGGTTTCGGAATCGACCGACGACGTCGCTTCGTCCAGGATCAGGATGCGCGGATTGATCAGCAGCGCACGCGCAATCGAGATGCGCTGGCGCTCGCCGCCGGACAAGCCCTGGCCGCGTTCGCCGACCATCGAGTCGTAGCCTTGCGGCAGTCGCAGGATGAATTCGTGGGCGTGCGCGGCGCGGGCGGCGGCGATGATGTCGGCGCGGCTGGCGTCCGGTTTGCCGTAGGCGATGTTGTCGCTGATGGTGCCGAAGAACAGGAAGGGCTCTTGCAGGACCAGGCCGATATTGCGCCTGAAATCCGCGACCGCATACGAGCGGATGTCGATGCCATCGACCAGAATGGCGCCTTCGGTGACATCGTAAAAACGGCAGATCAGATTGACCAGCGTGCTCTTGCCGGAGCCGCTGTGACCGACCAGTCCGATCATTTCGCCCGGCTTGATACTCAGGTTGATGTTGCGGTTGACCGAGCGGTTACCGTAGCGGAAACCGACATCGCGCAATTCGATGCTGCCTTCGACGCGACCGACTTTGACCGGATTGGCCGGTTCCGGAACGCTCGATACATGGTCGAGGATGTCGAAGATGCGCTTGGCGGCCGAGGCGGATTTTTGCGTGACCGAGACGATCCGGCTCATCGAATCGAGCCGGCCATAAAAGCGGCTGATGTAGGCGATGAATGCAGTCAGTACGCCGACCGTGATTTCGCCGCGCGAGACTTGCCAGATGCCGAAGCCCCACACCACCAGCAAACCCATCTCAGTGAGCAGCGACACCGTCGGCGAAAACAGCGACCAGATTTTATTCAGGCGATCGTTGACTGCGAGGTTGTGCTTGTTGGCTTCCTTGAAGCGGTTCGCTTCGCGCTGTTCCTGCGCAAACGCCTTGACCACGCGGATGCCGGGTATCGTATCGGCCAGCACGTTCGTCACTTCCGACCAGACCCGGTCGATTTTTTCAAAGCCGGTGCGCAGGCGGTCGCGCACGACGTGGATCATCCACGCAATGAACGGCAGCGGCAGCAGCGTCACCAGCGCCAGCCACGGATTGATCGAAAACAGGATCGCGGCCGTCATGATGATCATCAGCACATCGGTGGCGAAGTCGAGCAGATGCAGCGACAGGAACACGCAGATGCGATCGCTTTCGCTACCGATGCGCGACATCAGGTCGCCGGTGCGTTTGCCGCCAAAATATTCCAGCGACAGGCGCAGCAGATGGTCATAGGTCGAGGTGCGCAAGTCGGCACCGATGCGCTCGGACACGAGCGCCAGCACATAGGTCTTGGCCCAACTCAGGGCCCACGCAACGAGGGCCGAACCGAATAATCCGAGGAGGTAGACGGTGACGAGTTGCTGATCGATCTGCTGGCCGTTCTGGTACGGGATCAGCACGTTGTCCATCAACGGAATCGTCAGGTAGGGCGGGATCATGTGTGCTGCAGTACCCAGCAGCGTCAGGATGAAACCGAGCAGCAGTTGGCCGCGGTACGGTTTGGCAAAGCGCCACAGCCGGAACAGCGTCCAGGTGGATGGCGGCGTGTGGATAACCTTCGTGCAAATCGGGCAGACATCCTGGTCCGGTTCCAGTGGTGCCTTGCAGCTCGGGCACAGCGTCAGGTCATCGACATCGACGGCGACACCGCTGACGTGGCTGTCGCGCTGCGCCGCGAACTGATCGATCAGCCGCATCGCCAGCAAATTCTGACCTAGCGTAAAACGCCAGCTGGCCAGCCGGCCGGTGGCGTCGGCGATATCGAGATGACCGACGCCGGCATGGTCGTGATGAATCAGGTGCAGGCCGGCATGGAATTGCCAGTCGCGCCAGCCGGTTTCGCCGGGCGCGCGGGCCAGAATACGCTGGTCGGTCACGACCACCAGCCCCTTGGCAAAACGCAGGCGCGCATCGAGATCGACTTCGACCGCCGTCACCAGCACTTCGCCCGGCAGCAACTGGGCCAGTGTCTCCGCGCGCCATGCGGCCGGAATATCCTGGTGGGGGGCATCGATCAGGGAAGCAGCTGTGTTCATCGTGCAAAAACTCCGGGCCGGAAAGGCAGCGCGATCACGCCTGCCTTCCCGAAAAAAGGATGGGATGGTCAGGCAAAAGCCGACCGAAATTTTTCTTGGTAGCAATAAAGTGCCCGCTTTCCCCTTAGTTACGGGTTACGACGCCACTTATTTGCGGTATTCTGTCGCGGGCGATAATCTGATGGAAACTTGACCAAGCAGAGGGACTGCAATGCGGCAGGCAGTATACCGCAATGAATTCCTGATTCCCCATGCCGGAAGCAGCATTTGGCTGCGCCGTGTAACCAAGCGAAAAATGTGCGTGCATGGGCGTGATCCCCGACGCATCCGGTGTGATTTTCGCTGAGAGCAGCGCACTGGCAACCTGACCAAGACAGATGACCCAAAAGAAAGATATTGAACTGCTTCGCGTGACCCATTTGCGCGGACCTAGCATCTGGACTTACCGACCCTGCATAGAAGTCTGGGTCGATATCGGCGCGCTGGAAGATTTCCCCTCCAACCTGATTCCCGGTTTGTACGAACGGCTGAGTACCTTGCTGCCGGGCCTGATCGAACATCGTTGTGGTGTCGGCGTGCGCGGCGGTTTTCTGGAGCGCCTGCGTGACGGCACCTATGCCGCCCACATGCTCGAGCACGTGGTGCTCGAACTGCAAAACCTGGCAGGCATGCAAACCGGATTCGGCAAGGCGCGCGAGACCTCGCAGCGCGGTATCTACAAGGTCGCTTTCCGGACCCGCGAAGAGCAGGTCGGGCGCACCGCGCTGGCCGCCGGTCGCGACTTGCTGATGGCCCTGATCGAAGACCGTCCCTATGACTTGCCGGCTACGCTGGAGATCCTGCGCGAGATGGTCGACACGCGCTGCCTCGGACCGAGTACCGCACACATCGTCGATGCCGCCACCACACGCCGGATTCCATCGATGCGCATGACCGACGGCAATCTGGTCCAGCTCGGCTATGGCATACACCAGCGCCGCATCTGGACTGCCGAGACCGACCAGACCAGTGCCGTCGCCGAAAGCATTTCACGCGACAAGGACCTCACCAAGGTGCTGCTCAGCGCCTGTGGCGTGCCTGTGCCGGAAGGCCGCATGGTCAATAGCGCCGCTGAAGCCTGGGAAGCCGCTGAAGAAATCGGTTTGCCGGTCGCTGTCAAACCGTATGACGGCAATCATGGACGTGGCGTGTCACTCGATCTTGATAGCCAGGCCGTGGTCGAGGCTGCCTATCATCTCGCGCATCAAGCCAATGGCGGCACCGTCATCGTCGAACAATTCATTCCCGGGAACGAGCATCGCTTGCTGGTCGTCGGCGACAAGGTGGTCGCAGCTGCCGCCGGCGAAGCCGCGTGGGTCACCGGCGATGGCAGCGCCACCGTCATCGCACTGGTCGATCAGCAGATCAATGCGGACCCCCGTCGCGGTGAGTCCGAAGAGTTCCCCCTCAATACCGTCAAGCCGGCCACCAGCGCAGAGATCCTGCTCGAACTGGAACGCCAGGGATTGACGCCGTCTGACATCCCGCCTGCCGGCCAGCGCGTACTGATCCAGCGTAACGGCAATGTGGCTTTCGATGTGACCGACAAGGTCCATCCTGAAGTGGCCGAGATGGCGGTACTGGCCGCACGTATCGTCGGACTGGATGTCGCCGGCATCGACCTGGTGGCGCAGGATATTTCACGCCCCCTGTCGCGTCAGCGTGGCGCCATCATTGAAGTCAATGCCGGACCCGGCTTGCTGTCGCATTTGAAGCCGGCCAGCGGCACGCCGCGTGACGTCGGCGCAGCCATCGTCACGCATCTGTTCGGGCCGCATGACAGCGGGCGCATTCCGATTGTCGGCATTGCCGGTACCCATGGTACGGCGCTTATTGCGCGCCTGGTCGCCTGGATCCTCCAGATCAGTGGCAAGAACGTCGGACTGGCTTGCGCCGATGGCCTGTATCTGGACAGCCGGCAAATCGTCAAAGCCGGCAGTGTTGACTGGAATGCCGGCCAGCGTTTGCTGATCAACCGCACCGTAGAGGCTGCGGTTTTCGAGAATTCGGCGCGGGCAATCCTGTCAGAAGGATTGGCTTATGACCGTTGCGCGGTCGGAATTGTCACGGACCTGGATGGCCACGCGGAACTCGGTGAGTTTTACATCACCGAACCGGATCAGATGTTTGCGGTGTTGCGGACCCAGATCGATGTGATTTTGCCAAGCGGTGCCGCAGTGTTGAATGCAGCCGATCCGCGTATTGTCGCCATGGCACCGCTGTGCGATGGCGAAGTGGTGTTCTATGGAATCGACTCGGAATTGCCTGAAATTATTTCTCGCAGGAAATCTGGAGAGCGCGTCATCTTTTTGCGTGATGGAAACGTTGTACTCTCCGTTGCCGCCGAAGAAATGACTTTATTGGCATTGTCTTCCCTCAAGGCCAGCAAGGCGGCGCAACCGGAAGTGATCCTCGCCGCAGTTGCCGCAGCCTGGGCACTGGGCATCACCCCTGAACTGATCGGTGGCGGCTTGAGAACCTTCGAATCGAATCCACGCAAGACCAACTATTGAGACTGGCGCACTGACGTCGGCTCTACTCTAGGACAGGAAATCTGCTTTATGGAAGTTTCAAGAATCCGGGCTTTACGTGGCCCGAATCTCTGGAGTCAGCACACCGCAATCCAGGCGATTGTCGTGTGTACCGGGCAGGAATGCTCGATTGATGCCTTGCCTGATTTTGAAGTGCGCCTGCGCGCGCTGTTTCCTGCAATGGATCAATTGCAGCCCAGCGGCCATCAGGATGAAGTCGTGCTGGCTCGCGTGCTTGAACTGGCTGCGCTGGGTTTGCAGGCGCAGGCCGGTTGTCCGGTGACCTTCAGCCGCACCACGCAGACGCTGGAGCCGGGCACCTATCAAGTCGTGGTCGAATACAGCGAAGAAGCGGTCGGTCGACTGGCCATGAAGCTGGCGCAGGCGCTGTGCGAAGCCGCCCTCAATGACACCGGTTTCGATCTTGCCGATGCCTTGCATCAGTTGCGCGAACTCGATGAAGACGTCCGGCTCGGTCCGAGCACCGGTGCGATTGTCGAAGCCGCCGTGGCACGCAATATTCCCTTTCGCCGTCTGACCGACGGCAGCTTGGTGCTGTTTGGCTGGGGTAGTCGCCAGCGTCGCATCCAGGCTGCCGAGATGGACAGCACCAGCGCGATTGCCGAAGCGATCGCCCAGGATAAGGACCTGACCAAAAAACTCCTGAGTGCAGCCGGCGTGCCGGTGCCAAACGGACGCGCTGTTAGCGATGTCGACGATGCCTGGGAAGCCGCGCTGGAAATCGGTTTGCCGGTGGTCGTCAAGCCGCTCGATGGCAATCAGGGCAAGGGCGTCACGGTCAATGTGACAAGCCGCGAGCAACTGGCTGCCGCCTATGCCACGGCGTCCGAATTCCGCGATGCGATTCTGGTCGAGCGCTATTTGCCCGGCAATGATTTCCGCTTGCTGGTGGTCGGCGACAAGCTCGTTGCCGCGGCCCGCAGGGATCCTCCGCAAGTCGTCGGTGACGGGCTGCTGTCGGTGCGCCAGCTGGTCGATCAGGTCAATCTGGATCCGCGCCGTGGTTCCGGTCATGCGACCTCACTGACTAAAATCCGCTTCGATGACATTGCGCTGGCCAGCCTGGCGATTCAGGGTTACGACGCCGATACCGTTCCGCCAAAAGGCCGGCGCGTGGTCTTGCGCAACAATGCCAATTTGTCGACGGGCGGCTCCGCCACCGATGTCACCGATGATGTCCACCCCGAATTCGCGGCGCGCGCCATTGCTGCTGCGCGCATGGTCGGGCTTGATATTTGCGGCGTCGATATCGTCTGCGACAACGTGCTCAAACCGATGGAAGAGCAGGGCGGTGGCGTGGTGGAAGTCAATGCTGCGCCGGGCTTGCGGATGCATTTGTCACCGTCGTTCGGCAAAGGCCGTCCGGTCGGCGATGCCATCATCGCCGAGATGTTCAAGCGGGGCGACGATGGTCGCATCCCGGTCGTCGCGGTGACCGGCACCAACGGCAAAACCACGACCGTGCGCCTCATTGCGCACCTGATGACGCAGACCGGTTTGCGCGTCGGCATGACCAATACCGATGGCGTCTACATCCGCGGCCGACGTATCGATAGCGGTGACTGCAGCGGTCCGCGCAGCGCCCGTAACGTGCTGCTGCATCCGGATGTCGATGCTGCCGTGTTCGAAACCGCACGCGGTGGCGTGCTGCGCGAAGGACTGGCGTTCGATCGCTGCCAGGTCGCCGTGGTGACCAACATCGGTACCGGCGACCATCTCGGGCTGAACTACATTACGACAGTCGAAGACCTCGCCGTGCTCAAGCGCGTGATTGTCCAGAACGTGTCCGATACCGGTGTCGCGGTCCTCAATGCGACGGACCCCATCGTCGCGCGCATGGCCGGCAATTGCTCGGGATCGGTGACCTTTTTTGGTAGCGATCGCCGCCATCCGGTGATGGCGACACACCGTGCCCAGGGACGCCGTGTGGTCTTCATTGACGATGACATGCTGGTCGCGGCCGAAGGCAAGACCGAATACAGGATCGCGTTGTCGGAGATTCCGATCACACGGGGTGGAGCCATCGGGTTCCAGGTTGAAAACGTGATGGCGTCCGTCGCTGCCGGTTGGGCGCTTGATCTGGACTGGGACGTGATGCGTTCCGGCCTGAAATCGTTTGCCAACGATAGCGATAATGCGCCCGGGCGTTTCAATGTCTTCGATTACCGTGGTGCGACGCTCATTGCCGACTATGGTCACAATCCGGATGCCATTCTGGCACTGGTGCAAGCGGTCGAGTGCCTGCCCGCGAAACGCCGTTCGGTGGTCATCAGTGGTGCCGGCGACCGTCGTGATGAAGACATCCGTCAGCAAACCGAAATCCTGGGGGCGGCATTCGATGACGTCTTGCTGTATCAGGATCAATGCCAGCGCGGTCGTGCCGATGGCGAAGTCGTGGCCTTGTTGCGCGCCGGTCTGGCCGGCGCGTCACGCACTACCGTGATCGATGAGATTCGTGGCGAATTTCTTGCCATCGATACGGCGCTCGAACGACTGTCGCCAGGGGATTTGTGCCTGATCCTGGTGGATCAGGTTGAGGAATCACTGGCGCATATCGCGGGGCTGATCGCCCGCGGCTGATCGTGATTACTCGGTGCCGGCCTGCCCGGTACCGAGTCGCCACAGCGATGTCAGCTCGGCACTGCGCGCTGCATGCAGCGGGTCGGTGGCGTCGCTGGCACGCGGATGGATAGGTCGGACATCTTTGCGTCCGAGTACTTTCAGGCCCGCAGTACTAATCCATTCCAGCAGTTCGGCACGGGTGCGCAAGCCCAGGTGCTCGGCCAGGTCCGACAGGATCAGCCAACCTTCCCCTGCTTCTTCAAGATGTGCCGCCAATCCGTCGAGGAAGCCGCGCAGCATGCGGCTTTCCGGGTCGTACATCGCGTATTCGATGGGTGAGCTGGGTCGTGCCGGTAGCCATGGCGGATTACAGACAATCAGCCCGGCCCGACCCGGCGGGAACAGGTCGGCGCAGAGCAGTTCTATCGTCGCGTCCATGCCGAGGCGGGTGATGTTTTCTTGCGCACAGGTGAGGGCGCGTGGGTCCTGGTCGGTAGCGATCACGCGCCGTACGCCGCGCTGTGCCAGCACCGCTGCCAGCACGCCCGTTCCGGTACCGATGTCGAAAGCTAAGGTGGTTGAGGGCAACGGCATCTCCGCGACCAGCCCGACATATTCGCCGCGCACCGGAGCGAAGACGCCATAGTGCGGATGAATCCGGTTGCCCAGCGCGGCAATGTCGACGCCGGCCTTGCGCCATTCGTGCGCGCCTATCAGTCCCAGTAACTCGCGCAGTGAAGCCACATACGGTGCATCGGCATTGCCATAGGCCTCGTGGCAGGCGGCCGCGACATCCGGCGCGCGGCGCAGTGGTAGCGTGTGATTGCTATCGAATGGCATGAGCAGCATCGCCAGGGTGCGGGCGCGCTGGGACTGCGCCTGACGATGAAAATTGAAGGCTTCAAGCGGGCTGCCGGCGGCCTTGTGGTCCTTGCGGTCACAGCGGCGCGCCATGGCTTGCAGCAATTGGCGCGCATTCTGGAAGTCGCCGCGCCACAGCATCGCGGTACCTTCGCACGCCAGCCGGTAAGCCGCGTCGGCGGTGGTGCGATCATCGGCGATGACGACGCGCTTCGGGCTGGGCATGCCGCTTTCGGAGCGCCAGCGCGCGGAGCAGGGCAGGTCGTTTTCGATCCAGTGGACAAGGACGGGCGCAGGCGCCATTGGCGTGGCGGGGAAGGACGTTGGCATTGCGGGTCACGATCAGAAAAAGGAAAGCTGGTAGCAGCAAGCCGGTATTTTATGCCAGCCCATTCCTGTGCGGTAAAGCAAGCGTGCTTGCCGGCGCAGATAGTGCTTCAGGTATGCTTCGGCAAAATTCAACAGCACGGCAAGGACAGGCATGACCAGCCCGCACCAATCGATGGACGACACTACGCGACAAGCACGATCCGGCTTGCTCGGAGGATGGGTACGACATCTGGTCAACGATGTTTTTTTTCTGTTGCTGCTGGCGGTGCTGGTGGTGTTGAGCGTGTTTTCACCAGGCCGGATTGCTGATTATCCGGCGCTGGTTGACTGGCCCACGATCGCTGCACTGACCGGCTTGCTCGCCTTGACCAAGGGCCTGGAGTTGAGCGGTGCGCTTGACCATGCCGGTCACTGGCTGACGGCGCGCATGCACGGCGAACGCGCCGTCGCCGTCTGTCTGGTGCTGACCGCTGCGTTGCTGTCGATGATGCTGACTAATGATGTGGCGCTGTTCGTGGTCGTGCCGCTGACGCTCGGCATCTGCCGGCTGACGGGCTTGCCGCTGTCCCGGCTGGTGATCCTGGAAGCGCTGGCGGTCAACGCCGGGTCAATGCTGACGCCGATCGGCAATCCGCAAAATCTCTTTTTGTGGCAACTCTCGGGCGTTTCCTTCCTCGAGTTCGTCGTGCACATGTTGCCACTGGTGCTGATGCTGTTGGCGTTGCTGCTGGCGCTGACCTGTGTCCTGTTTGGACGTCGTTCTATCAGGGCGGAGACCGCCACTCCCCCTGGCCGGCTCGATCGCAGCCTGTTCTGGTGGTCACTGGCGTTATACGTGCCGTTTCTGCTGGCGACCGATTTGCATCATGTCGAACTGGCGGCGCTGACGGTGCTGGCGGTTTTCCTGCTGCTGCGTCGCGCGGTGCTGGCGCGCATCGATTGGGGTTTGTTGCTGGTGTTCGTGCTGATGTTCATTGACCTGCGTTTGCTGGCCGGCTTGGCCATTGTTCGTGATGCGATGCAGGTGTTAGGGCTGGAGCAAGCGCGCCATCTGTATCTGGCGGCAATCGCCGCGTCGCAACTGGTGAGCAATGTGCCGGCTGCGATTGCGCTGGTTGAATACTCGCGCGACTGGCGCGTGATTGCCTATGGCGTCAATGTGGGCGGGTTTGGTTTGCTGGTCGGCTCGATGGCCAATCTGATTGCCTTGCGCCTGTGTGGCGAGCGCAAGGCGTGGCTGGAATTTCATTGGTATGCGATCCCGTTTCTGGGGATCGCTACGGTGCTGGGTTATGCGTTGCTGTTCGGGTGATCCACAACGGGCGGGAAGCTGGTCGACCAACTTCCCGCCATGTGTTGCTCAGCTTAGAACCGGGTTCGTAAGCCCACGATCAGGTTGCGACCCGGCAGCGGTGCGACGTCTTTCAGGATCGATGTCGACAGCCGGATATCCTGGTTCAGCAGGTTTTTGACATTGGCGAACCACGTGACATCGTTGTCGCCGACCTTCCAGGTGTAAGACAGGTTCGCATCCAGCAGCGTGTAGGCAGGCGTATCCGTTGTCTCGAACGAGGCCAGCCGGTTTTGCGTCTGCGCACGGATCAGCGAGGCACCGCTGCGCCAGGCACCGGTTTTGTAGCCGATGTCGCCACCGAACCGTGAGGCTGGTTGCAGCGGCAGGCTGCCTGCATCAGCAAGCGAGCCGCGCGAGGTATCGGCAAAGGCGCGCAATGACACGCCTTCGCCGTGGGCGTTGTAGGTAATTTCAGCTTCTGCCCCGCGTATTGTTGCTGGTGCCTGGCTGAAGATACGTTCCTTCAATGTGCCGCCCGGGTTTCCTTCGTCGTCGACGAGCTTGCCGGCGATCTGACCATAGACAAAATTCTTTGCTCTGGTCTGGAATACATTCGTTTTCCAGCGGATCAGGCCGGTATTTTTTTGTAGGGTCAGCTCAACGTTGCGCGACGTTTCCTTGGCAAAGTTGGGGTTGCCGATATCGAAGGTCGCAGTGGAATCATGCGGTCCACCGGAATACAGCTCGTCTGCAGTCGGTGCGCGTTGGGCAATGGACACCGTCGCACCGGCGCCATAGCCAGGTGCAAATGTCCACAAACCGCCGAGTGCATACGAGGCCAGGTCAAAGCTGCGAGCAATATTGCTCACTGGCGCACGCTTTACCGACTCGAGTCGTAGCCCTGCATTCATGCGAACCGGACCGAATTCTTTTTCTTCGACCAGGAAGGCGGCGTTCGATGTCGAACGCGTGACGGGCACCGTGTCCGGGCCGCCATTGGTCGCATTCAATGCCGAAAAATTCGTGTTGTCTGTCTGTACGCCGAACGTGCCACGGAATCCGGCAATCGGCTTGTGCGTCAATTCGGCACGGGTTTCGAGTGATCGGTTGGCGAAGTTGGTTTGGGGGACATTGTCTAGACTAAGTTCGCTGTGCTTGTAATCGGTGTAGCCCAGCTTGAACTTGAAGGTGCTGAATCCGGCGAACGGGGCATTGACCAATGCATCGATATCGTAGCGACGCTGCTTTTGATCAATTTGTGATCCTTCGAGAGTGGGTATGCCGTACAGATTGCTGACCTCAGCGGCAGAGATTCCGACATGACCCCAGTCCTGGATATAGGAGGCGCCGACGCCGATGCTGTTTTGGCGGGCAAATGATAATGGCAGGGTGCCGCTGGCACTGGTCGGATCGCCCTGGATACGGTTGCCGGGAATTTTGTAATCGTTGGCGTTGCGCACGCTGGAGTCGACATGCAGTCCGATCGGACCCGCTGAGGTGTCAGCTGAGAGAGACAGGTTTTTTGCCTGGTCGACGGTGCCGTAACGTATTTCGGCTTCTCCGGTGGGGATCGTGGCCAGCGTGGTCGGGATCCGGTCGTTGACGACATTGACCAGTCCGCCAATTGCACCCGAGCCGTACATCAATGCCGCTGGCCCACGCAGGATTTCAATCTGTTTCGCAGTAGGGCCATCGGTGGCTACTGCGTGGTCATTCGATAATCCGGAGACGTCCGAGACGGCCATGCCGTTTTGCAGAATCTTGACGCGCGAGCCATCCAGGCCACGGATGATCGGACGCGAAGCCCCTGCGCCAAATGCCGATGTTGATACGCCAAGTTCGCCGGACAGTGTGTCGCCTAATGATCCGCCTAACTTGTTGCGCAGCTCATCGCCCGAGAGGACTTTGGCAGGGGTCAGTATCTGATCGCCGTCGTTGGAGGAGAACGGGCTGGCCGTGACGACGATCGATTGAATTTTTGGTTCAGTGGTTTGTGCTACTGCCATTGTGGAGAGCGCGGACAGAACGGCGCCTGTCAATAAAGTACGTTGAGCGTGCATGTTGATTCCTGAGTAGACAATGCATGAGCGCACGCATGCGGCATAAACCGCGTGGCACGCAAAATTTAATCAGTAAAACGAATCAGTCAGCAGGCGGTGCGCGGGAAAGGAAATGGGCAGTGAAGGGCGTGGACCTTGATGCGAAGGCAATCCACAGTGCCAGGGCATGCAGGTTAGGCAAGACCGGAATCGCCATTGCGGCGGTACATATTCCAGCCGAAAGGGTTGCCGCATCAAAGGCGGCGCAGGAATGGCTTGAATCACCAAGGTGAGCGACTAGCTGAACAATGGGGGAGGTACTTGATGCAGCTCCGGCCGATACCTCGGCGCTGGTTGTCGCCAATCCGTCATGGGCGATCCGATGCATTTGTCCAAGCCACTGCGCAAATAGCAGCGCCATCACCAGTACGGTGATGGTTTTTGCATTGGACATTCGGGTCATCAATGGGCGAAGCGATAGCGACGGAAACATGATCTCAAGCGACGATTAAGGGATTTTGTGAAGCGAGGGTAGCATAGGGAGTGACCGCCTGTTGTACTCCAGATCATCGGTTCGTCGCCGCTTCAACGATCAGAAGCCGAACGCGGCTTCGGCACCAGGTACCGTCACGACTCCGGGGGGGGG
>AEPR01000209.1 GCA_000195205.2 Oxalobacteraceae bacterium IMCC9480
TGTCACCGGCGTCGGGAAAAAACCTCCAGACTTTGTCCCCGCCGCATTCCCGTCAGGCGCTTACTTAGCCAGATGTTCGACCAAAATGGTGGCACCGACGATGATCAGCACGACGCCACCAAGCACCTCTGCGCGCTTGCCTATCGCATCACCCAGGCGGCGACCGATCAGCACACCCATCGTCACCATGACGGTGGTCGCCGTGCCGATTGCGGCGGCAACGACCCAGATATTGATATCAATGAAAGCCAGGCCGATACCAATCACGAGGGCATCAATGCTGGTCGCCACCGCCGTCAGCGCAAGCATCAGGACGGACTTGCGTCCGGGTGCCTCAACCACCTCCGTGTCGCTGTCCTGTAGCCCGACGATGATCATGCGACCACCCAATACGAGCAGCAAGCCGAAAGCAATCCAGTGATCCCATTCGGCAAACCAGCTCACATCGGCTGCCACTGAACCTATGGTCCAACCGATGAGGGGGGTGATGGTCTCGATGATGCCGAACAGCATGCCGATTCTGAACGCCTGCATGAAGCGGATTTTTCCAAGCGCAGCACCTTTGCCGACCGCAGCAGCAAACGCGTCTGTTGACATGGCAAGTGCGAGAAAAACGATGGCAATAAAATTCATGTGAGATTTTTTCTTCAGGCCGGGCGCAGGATCAAAGACATCACCGCGCGCCCAACCCCAACGCGGAAATGTCTCTGGTCTCGCCAACCGAAAGGTGCGCACGCCACGGTAGGAGTACCGAGTATGTTGACGTGAGCGCTATTGTCTGTCGACAACAGCAGGCTACTCCCCAAAGAGTGGCCGGATACTAGCGCAGATCGTCCTGACTGGACAGACAATTTATGCCGGATCAGCCTCCGTCTTTTGAATAAAATCGCTCAGTGCTAGTTGATCCGGGTCGATTGTCGAGACGCGCTTTCGAGAGCGTGACCGCCTCATGCAGTTTTTGCTCCAGCAATTGCCGGGACGGCAGCCCGGTCAGGTACCCGGCAACGTGAATGCCGCTCTGGCCCAGTTCTAGCAGTTCGATCTGCTCACTGTTCTTGCCGGTGCAAAGGATGATCCCCAGCGGCGGTGCTTCGCCCGGTTCCTGCTCGTACTTGGCAAGCCAGCGAAGATACAGCTCCATCTGGCCTTTGTAGGCCGCCTTGAATTCACCCAGCTTCAGTTCAATCGCCACCAGGCGCCGCAAGCGACGGTTGTAGAACAGCAAGTCAAAATGGGTCCAGCTCAATTGTCTACTCAGTGCGTAGACAATGTCCTCGCTCCCGAACACCTCGCCAAAGCGCAGCATGTGACGCAGGTTCTTGGTGCCAAAGCCACGGCCATGTTCGGCTTCTAGACAGGCAACCATCGCAGCGACGATTTCGCGGGCACCCCTGCTTCATCCGACTACTTCGACTGTCCGCCTATGCGCCGCGATAACCTCAAGCGCCGCCAACGCATCCTCCGTCATGCTCGCCCCGGCCGCCCCCGCGATCACCATCAGCGCGCTCACACACAGCCGCAACGCCATCACCGGCATGCCGTCGCGCTCGCCACAGGCCACCGCTTGTCCGAGCTGATAGCGGCGTTCACCGTGCATCAATGCCTGATGCACGGCACGCGTTTGCACGACATCGAAGTAGCTGCCGTCGGCATGACGAAGCAAAAACGGGAACACCGTTTGCAAGCTATCCCATCCGGCATCGGCCCGGTGCAGCGGTGCCACCGGCAAAGCTTCCAGCAGCGGATCCGAAGCGATGCGTGCACTGACCGCGCTGCCAAACGTCGTCAGCAGGGCGCTGACCTGTGCTGCCGGCAAGCGATGAAATTGCTGCAGTCCAAACAGCGCAGCCTGCCAGCGCAGCAGCAGTCCGAAGTTGGTCGACACCGGCAATGACTGCCCGCAGCGCCACTGTGCCGGCCAGTCCGCCGCGCACGAATAGGCTCCGACCGCCGCGTTCAATGGACGATCCCGATAGCGTTCGGCCAGCACGCCGGGCACCAGCAGCACCCCACAAAAAGTCGGACCGCCAGCAAATTTGGAGCCGGTCAGCGCGACCAGAAATCCGCAGGCCAGATAGTCGCGCACGCTTGCCGCCGACAACCTGAACTGGCAGGCATCGACCAGCACCGTGACCAGTGCCGGCCAGCGCTGCTGCAGCGCCAGCACGGTCGCGCGGCCGGGCACCAGCAAGCCGGTCTTGCTGAGATCGGTCAACACCAGCAGTACGCGCCGGCCGGCCTCGGCAGCTTGCGTGACGGCTGCCACGCAATCGGCATCGACCTGCTCCGGATCACGCAAGCTGCCATCGGCGGCGCGCGGCGACAGCGTCACCAGCGCCGCTTGCCAGTCGTCCAGTGGCGCGCCGGCGGGCACCAGCGTGCTGTGGGCGGCGCAACTGCTGTAGTGCTTGCCGCGCAAGGCAGCAGGCAGACCGCTGCCGGTCTCTGCACCATCGATGATGACGACGCAATCCGGTTGCAGCCAATGGCCGGCCAGCAAATGCAGGTCGGTGCCGGAGGCCCCCAGCACCGCGCCGGTATCGGGCAGGCCGCACAGCGCGACCAGTTCATCGCGTACGCGCCCGGCTTCGTTGGCGTAGACCGCTGCGGCCGGTTGATGGCGCAAGAGCGTCTTGCAGCGCGCATGCAACGCCCCGGCCGCCGCGTAACCGGCCACCGAAATCACCGATGCCGTCGATGATCCCAATGCCACCAGCGCAGGATCGGGGCAGGGCTGGCAACCGTAGCGTGAACGGCCGCTGGCGTCGAGCACCAGACGGTCATCACCGCCGGACAGCAGCACATCCTGCAGGGCAGGCAGCATGGGTCAGTCCGTCGCGCGGGTCTTTTCCAGCAAGCTGCGGAAGGCGGCGAAGACCTTGTGCATCACTGGTTTTTTGTACGGGAACATGCCCTCGGGGTCCATGTCGTGCACGATCATCGCGTTGTCGACTTCAAAGATCAGCAGCTTGCCGTCCGGCGTTTCGGCGCAATCGATGCCGACATAGGCCAGCCCGAGGCGCGTGAAAATAGCCTGTATCGCCGCCGCATGGCGCAGCGCGAACTGCGTATCGAAGTGCGCCATGCAGTCGGCTTCTTCATCGCGCTTGGCCTGGCTTTCCGTCATGCCGGCATTGAGGTAATGGATCATCCAGTGCGATGAAATCGCGTAGTGACAAATGAAGGGCTGGCCATCGACCAGCGTGATCCGGTATTTGCGGAACTGGCCATCGGCGTTGCGGTAATCGACAAAGCGCGACAGGTAAAAGCGTGTCGCATCGACGCGCTCAAGATAGCCGGCCACGTCGGCAGGCGTCATCAGCTTGTCGAGATGTTGACCGGCATGCGATCCGGTCGGCCGCACGATGACCGGAAAATCGCCATCCGGCAGCAGCGCCGTCGCTGCCAGCGTGCCGTCGCCCAGCGCCTGCAACCGGGCCCGGTCGACGCGCACCGTGGCCGGCATCTCGACGCCGGCTATCCCTGCCAGCGCCGCGCAGGCACCATCGCGCGACAGTACGGCGATCCGTTCGGGACGGTTGATGACAGGGCGCGGCCAGTCCTGCAGGTCGTCGACCAGGCGCTGCAACAGCCGCTGGTTCTGGTCAGACTCGGCCACCCCGACCAGCAGCACATCATGCTCGGGAATCGTGAGCGGCCAGTCCGAATCGGTCGTCATGTACAGCATCGTCAGCGCGACATCGCTGTCCTCGATCAAAAATTCGACCGGCGTATTGGCCATCAGATCGCCCGGTCCCATGATCACCAGCAGACGGATGCCGGGTCCGGGTCCGCGCGCCGGCAAGTGATACAGCTGCCGGATCGCGATCGCTTCGCCCTGCACGGCCAGCGCGTCGGCACGGTTACCGGTCAGTTGCAGCACCGTCGAAAAATCCAGATACGCATTGGCGTCGGCCGGATTCTGCTGGGCGCGGAATAAAAAATCGTGGCCATCTTGCGCCAGACTGTCGCCAGCAAAAGCGCGACGCATCAGTGGAGCGACACCAATCAGTGGCAGCAAACCGGGTGCGGAAGTGGGCATGGCGGATCAGCTTTCAGAAGAGGGACAGCGGGCGGCACCGAACGACAAGGTGGCGTGGATCAGGGCATCGACATCGGCAGCGGTAGTGCGATGATTGACGATCGCGGCGCGCAGCACCAGCTGGCCATGCACTGTCGTGATTGATGGTGCGGCGATGCCGGACTCCTGCAGATCGACAGCGATGGCGGCATTGACCCGGTCCGGATCGGCGCAGTGATAGCGGAAGCAGACGATGTTCAGCGCCACCGGCGCCATCAGTTCGAGTGCCGGATGCAGGGCGATCTGCTGCACCAGATAGCGCGCCAGCGCGCAGGTATCAGCGATCATGCGACCGAGCTGGTCGCTACCGTAGACGGTCAGCGTGAACCAGGTCTTGAGCGCCCGGAATCCGCGCGACAGATCCGGTCCGAAATCGCACGGCCACGGTGAACCGGCCGCCATGCCACGGGTCTCGCGGCGCAAATAGGCGGCCGGCGAAGCGAAGGTATCGAGATGCTGCCGGCCATCGCGCACGATGACAAAACCGGCGTCGTAAGGGACTTGACCCCACTTGTGAAAATCGAAGGCAATCGAATCGGCCCGCTCGATGCCGGCCAGTTGCGGCGCGACTTCCGGCGACAACATGCCGAGTGCGCCATACGCGCCATCGACATGAAACCAGATGCCATGACGCGCAGCGATATCGGCAATCGCCGCCAGATTATCGACCGCGCCGACATCGACCGTACCGGCGGTCCCGGCAATGAAAAACGGTTGCAGGCCGGCGGCGATGTCAGCGTCGATGGCGCTTTCGAGCAGGGCGATATCCATCTCGAAGTTGGCGTTTTCGGGGATGCGGCGCAGTGCATCGAAGCCGATGCCGGTCAGGTCCATGGCCTGTGCGATGCAGCCATGGGCACCGGCCGAGGTGTAAGCCACCAACCGGTGTCCGCTGACGCCGCGCTCGCGCACCGCTGTGCCCAGCGCGCGCGTGCGCGCCACCAGCAACGCAATCATGTTCGCCATCGAGGCGCCGGTGACAAACAGCCCGCTGGCATCGGCCGGAAAATCGAACAGCTCGCGCACCCATTGCAGCACCTGCTGCTCGACCACAATCGGCATCTGGTCGCGCCCGCCGAGGTTGGCATTGAGGCCGGCCGCCAGCAGTTCGGCCATCATCCCGACCGGTGTGCCGCCGCCTTGTACCCAGCCAAAAAATCCCGGATGCGCATTGCCGGGACCGTACGGCAGTACCGATTGCAGGAAGGTCGCATGGGCATCGGCCAGCGTGCCGGGTTCGCGCGGTAAGGCTTCCTTGAACGCCTCGCGTGCGCCGGCCGGAATCGGTTGCCAGACCGGCCGCTCGCGCAGGTGCTGCTGATAGTCGAGCATGTCATCGAGCATGCGATGACTTTGTGCTCGGAAGTCTTGCCAGTTGTCGGGGTCTAGGGTCACGTATGCAGTTGTCCGGAAAGCCTGCTCCAGGAAATGGAGCCATGACTCGGCATGATGCGTGTTCCGCGACGAAAACGGAAGCGTGAGCAGGCGCTGTTTTTACCGGCTATTTGCCGGATGAGACATCAACCCGGCAACGCATCGCCGTACACACTAAGCACCAGCGGCTGAGCCAGCGTTGAATCGAAATGGAGGATTTGCCGGCACATGCCGCTGTCGATGAAGTGGCCGGCCGACAGCAACAGCGAGCCGTTCGGCAAGAGCAGATCGCAGGCCAGCGTGACGCCCGGCTGGAGCATGGCGGCAGCGATTTGCACGACGATACGTTCCGGTGCCGCCGTGCCGGCAAGGCCATCGAGCAGCCGGAACAAGGCCGTGACGAGCTCCGGATCGTACTGCTTGCCACGGTCCTGTAGCAGGATCTCCCGGACTTCGTCCGGCCAGATCTTGCGCGGCAGGATCATGCCGTTTTGCAGGTTGTCGTAATCGCTGACCAGCGCCAGGATGCGTGCGCCCAGCGGGATCCCGGCCCCGCTGAGCTGATCCGGATAGCCATTGCCGTCAAAGCGTTCCTGATGCGCGCGTACCAGCTTTGCCGCGCCGCGCAGTTCGGCAATCGGCATCAGCAATTGCTCGCCTTCGGTCGGCACCTTGCGATAGGCGGCACTTTGTTCACGGCTCATCACCGCCCGCGGCACCTTGAGCATGTCATCGCTCAGGCCGATCTTGCCGATGTCATGCATCATCGCCGCCAGGAAAATGTCCTTGGTAGCAGCCTCGTCGCAGCCCATGTGCAAGGCCAGTTTGCGGGCGAGGTCAGCGACGCGCAGCGAATGTCCGGCCAGATTCCCGCCGCGCATTTCAATCAGATTGGAGAAGACCTTGATCGATAGCAGGAAGTTGGTTTTGAGCTGGGTATTGAGATCGACCAAGCCGTCGCGTGCCTGTTCCAGTTCGGTAGTGCGTTCGCGCACCTTGTTGTCGAGGCTGGCATTGAGCGCGCCCAGCGCGGCATTCTGCGATAGCGTCAGCGCTTCCAGTCGCTTGCGCTCCCGCTCCAGCACGTGGCGTTCGAGGGCATGGCGCACCGTCAGCAGGATGTCGGTATCGTCCCATGGCTTCGTGATGTAGCGATAGATTTCACCCCGGTTGATGGCATCGAGGATGGCGGCAATATCGGCGTGGCCCGTCAGCAGCAGACGCACCGTAGCCGGCCATCTGAACCGCACCGCCTCAAGAAATTGCACGCCACTCATCCCCGGCATGCGCATGTCGGAGATCACCAGATCGACCGGATGTTGCGCCATGATCTCGAGCCCGGCGGCACCGCTCTCAGCGACCAGTATGTCGAAATTTTCTTTGCGAAACAGGCGGCACAATGCGGACAGAATATTGGGCTCGTCATCAACCAGCAGAATCAGGGGCATCTTGGGGGCTCTCCTTAAAGGGGTTGTCGCAACGGCAGGGTGATACGAAACGTGGTGCCGACGCCGACGGTACTGTCGACATCGATGCGGCCATGGTGCTTGCTGACGATGCCATACGACATCGACAGCCCGAGACCGGTACCGGTGCCGACCGGCTTGGTAGTAAAAAAAGGATCAAAAATGCGCGCGCTGTTGTCAGCACTGATGCCGCAGCCATCGTCGGCCACCTCGATCCAGGCGGTCTCCGGAGTGCTGCCGGTCCGGATCGTGATGGTGCCGCGTGCCGCACCCATCGCCTGGACGGCATTGATGATGAGGTTCATGACCACCTGATTGATTTGCGAGGGCAGGCATTCGACCTCCGGCACAGTGCCAAAGATGAGGATCACATCGGCTTTGTAGCGCACTTCGTTATTGACAATATTGAGCGTCGAACGAATGCCCGGATGCAGGTCAGTGAGCTGCCATTCCATCGCGTTATCGACGCGTGAAAAATCTTTCAGGTCCTGCACGATCTGGCGTACCCGGACTATGCCTTCCAGCGATTCGCGCATCAGCACCGGGATATCGGTTTTCAGGTAAGCGAGCTCGATGCGCTCGCGCAGCGCGCCCAGATCGTCGCGCACCACTGCCTGGCTGATCAGCGGCTCGGCTTTTTCATAGGCGTCCAGCATCGCCATGAGTTGCGTCAGGTACTGACCCAGCGTGCCGAAATTGGAAAAAAT
>AEPR01000208.1 GCA_000195205.2 Oxalobacteraceae bacterium IMCC9480
CTTGCCGGCAATCACCCGTCTGGCGGTAACGCTGGTGGCGCGCTGTGCCAGGTCGACCGATGCCAGCGCCAGCTGATGGCGTTCCTGCGCAGTGAGCACGTCATAAAACGCCGCCATGACCGTGGCGCGCAGCGCTGCCCGGGCAATGGCCAGTTCAGTCACTGCAGCATCGCGATTGCGATCCGCCGCCGTCATCCGCGCCCGTCTTTTGCCTCCGAGTTCGATAGGCTGATTCAGTTGCAGGGTCGTGGTACGGGTAGCCTGGCGGGTATCTTCCAGGCTGGCTGAGAATTCAGGATTCGGTCTGGTGCCGGCCTGCTGCACGGCACCCTCCATCGCTTCTATTTCGCGCGCAGCGACGGCAAGGCCGGGGTTGGCGCTGGCTGCCAATACCTGCGCAGCAGCCAGCGTGAGCGCGCCATCGGGGTCGACCGACAAGCCAATGTTGCCGGATCGCGCGTCACTGAAGACGGTCGTTTGGGCGAAGCCCGGGACGTGCACAGACACCGCCAGGACAAGCGGCAAGAACAATTTTTGCATCGAATTCTCCAAGTGAAACAAACAGGGGAATCCGGCAAGACGCTAGGGTCTACCTGGGAACAGAGAACAGGGAAAGAAAGCGGGAGCGACGTGCCGGATCAGACGGCACGTGCCCATTTGGGACGCTCGGGGCGTTCGGGACGGACAAGCGACACGAGGTCGGTATGGCCAGGCGAATACGCTGGCGCAGTGACCGTGAGCGGCATCGGTTCAGGCAGCGCCTGGGCAATACCGACATGGCCTAGCTGGCAGACACCGCAATCGGCATCGGCGGCAAGCAAAGATGTTGGGAGCGACTTGGTTTTGGTCGTTTCTTTGTGCTCATGCTCATGGTGGCCGACATGCTGGACCGCCACGCTATCTTCATGCACGCAATACACCGCTGCCACCGCCCAGGACATCTGGAGTGGCAATACAGTCAGCAGAAAAATAAGCAGGAGGCGCGTCATGCGGCCGGATTGTACAGCACCAAAAAACGCCGCCTTGTCAGGCGCGACTGCATCAATTAGCTGCCCTGCCGTTCCAGCCATCTGGCGACACCTGCCAGCGTGCGGAAGTCGGCGACCGACCGGCATTCGATCGCCGGATGCCTTGCCCGCAGCATGCGCGACAGCGCACTGCCGGGACCGAGTTCCAGCGCGACCGTGATGCCCGCTTCGGCGCAGGCATCCATGCATTGGTCCCACTGGATTTTTTCGGCGAGCTGGCGTGATAGCACCGTGACGGCCGCCTCTTTACCCGACACCCGCGCACCCGAGACCCCGGCCAATACCGGTGCTTTGAAACCGGCGAACGGACTCTGTGCGAGTGCGGCGCGAAAAGGTGCGATCGCCTCCTGCATCAGGCGCGTGTGCGAAGCGACCTCGACCTGGAGTGGCGTCAGTTGCGCACCCAGTTGCTGCAGGCTGGCTTCGGCCGCCTGCAGGTCGGCGCTGAAGCCGCCGACGATCAGGCTGTCCGCGCCGTTCTGGATCGCCACCGCCAGCTGATGACGTGCCAACATCGGTTGCAGCGCAGCGACCGTCAGGCCGGACACGGCCATCAGCGATTGACGCGCCGAAGGCGCGGTGCACGCATCCATGCACTGCGCGCGGGTTGCGGCCAAGCCGATCAGCACATCGGCCGGCAAGGCCCCGGCGATACCGTAGGCGCTCAGTTCGCCGATGCTGTAGCCGGCCACCAGTGCCGGCGCCGGCACGCTGGACTTGAGCGCTTCCCACATCGCCAGTGCCGCCGCCACGATCAGCGGCTGCGCGATCCGGTTCGCAAACAGCAGCGCCGGATCGGCCAGCGCGACCGGCAGCGGCACACCACAGGCTGCCTCCACAGGCCATTGCGCCAGCAGGCTGGCAGCGTGCGGATCGGTACTGGCCAAGTCGAACAGTTGCGGATGTTGTGCGCCCTGCCCGGGACACAGGATGGCCAGACGCGGCCTCATTGCTGAAGCTCCGTCAGGTAGTCAGTGGAGGCGACTGCAGGCAACGTACCATCGCAAACAACGGCATGTACCAGCGCACTCGCAGCCAGCAAATCGGCCGCTCCGCCGGGCGACAGGCGTTGCAGGACGAGTACCTCGTGACAGGCGATGGCATGACTGATCCAGTGCGGATCGGCACTGCCGCCACGCGCCAGAAAATCCTGCGCCAGCTGCCGGACCGTGGCGGCTCCGGCAGCCCCGCCGCGGTGATAGACATTGGTATCGCTGACATGCGCCATCAGCGCAAAAAAGGCATCGACCTGCGCGCAATGCAGGCTGCGTCCGGCATCAAGCGTGCGCTGCAGCGCCGGCAAGGCGAGCTCGAATACCGATGGCAAACCGAGCGCAGCTTCTTCCCGTGCACCGCTGGCCGCGTGCCGCGCGGCGACCTGCATGCCGTGCGATGACAGGCTATCCGGATCGGTGACTGCCGCCGTTGTCCGTGCGGCCAGCGCCGCGCCCCACTGCCGCAGCAAAGTCGCACGGATCGCATCAGCCGACAAGGCGATGCACTGCGCGCGACAGGCACCGATCGCCGCGCACAGCATGCCCACACAAAAGATCGCGCCGCGATGCGTATTGATGCCGCCGGTGGCCTTGAGCATGCGCGCTTCGGCTGCTATACCGAGCCGTTCCAAAGTGCCAAATGGCGCACCGGCCATGCCGGCTTCGGTGATGCGAATGAAGTAATGGCGCAGCGCGAAAAGGCTGCGCACGAAGGTCGCCGCCGTCATGTCGTCATGGCTGCCGTTATCGACCAGCGAGACCAGACCCGGCTTCGGATACAGGGCCAGTTCGGCGTACAGGCTGCGCACCGCGTGGCGGCCGATCTGCGCGCCAAACTGCTGCCGGGCGACGGCTTGCGCTCCTGCGCGGTACGGCTGGCCGGCGATTTCCGGCGCGGCGACAGGTCCCGATTCATGCATGCACTGTGCTCCATCCTGTCATTGTGAAATCGATGCCGGCAGCGCCGTCACCGAAAAAATTGCGCTAGGCCGCGCGCAACACTGCCTCTATCACCGGTTGCGCCAAAAGCCGCCCGCCGCGCGCCAGACCGAGTGCGGCGCGGCGATCCGACCCGTTCGCATTGGCCAGCGCCTCGACCAGCTGCTGCGCCAGATCGCCTTCCCAGATCGCTTCGATGCCGCCCATGCGCAGATAATTGTCCGGGCCGGGTGCAAAGACCGGGTTGTCTTTGGCCAGTTCGGTCAAGCGCTCAAGCGGCACTTTGGTGATGCGCGCCATGGCGGGCAAGCCCATCACGCGGATCGTCGATTCGGGCAAGGCGTAGCAGGCATCGGCCATCATTCCGCTGGTGATGAACCCGCCCGACAGCGCCTGATCATAAACCAGCGCGATCACCTTGTGGCCACGGCAACGGGCCAGTTCGATGCATTTGCCGAGGTGCGCCATGTAGCTGTTAATGCCCAGCATTTCATCGCGATGCCGCAGCCGCTGGCCCTGCGTATCGACCAGGATCAGGATGGGTCGCTGCGGCTGCTCGCGCACGATGGTGAGGATGGTCTGCGCTTGCGCTAGCGCGATCTCGATACCGATCGGTGCGTGATTGGTGGTGCCGATGACGGCGATGGTGTGGCCGTCGACCTGCGCACTACCGGACAGGAAGTGATCGGTCTCGGTGACGGTATGCCCGGCAGGAAATAAGGCTGCCGCAAGCTGTTGCCATTCCATTAGCTGACTCCTTGCTGCGCGGCGGCACGGGCCACGCTGTTGCTGACCAGCCGGGTAAATTCGGTCGCTTCCAGCATCGGCACGAGATGCGGATCCTCGATGCCGATACGCCGCCAGATGTCCATCGGCTCCGTTTGCGTGCCGAAGTCCTGCAGCCGCGCCGCCAGCATCGCCTGTTCGGCCTCCAGTTCGGCCAGCGTCAGTGGCACGCCGGCAGCCGGGCACGCCGGGATGGCAGCGCTGGCCGCTTGCCGGAAGGCGTCCATGTCGTCGGCCACGATGGCTTGGCAATCCCCCAGCAGATAGCGGTGCTTGCCGCCGGTGGTACGCCACACCAGCGCGCGGTCGCGCGCATCGAATTCCTCGACGCCGCTGGCGGTTTCGATGACTTCCGGACCGGACATGGCCAGCCGTCCTTCTTCCGACATCACAATAAAATTGGCGCAGCGCGCGACGATGCCCATGCCGCCGAAACAGCCGTTGGAGCCGCCGATCAGGACGATCACCGGCACGCCGGCGGCGCGCGTCTGCAGCACCGCGCGCATCACTTCCGAGACCGCGATCAGGCCGGCGTTGGCTTCGTGCAGACGCACGCCGCCGGTCTCCAGCAGCAGGATCACGGCGACCACCTGTTCGGTCACCGCGCGCTGCAATAGTCCAACCAGCTTGGCACCATGGACTTCACCGACCGCGCCGCCCATGAACCCGCCCTCCTGCGCGGCGGCCAGCACGCGCTGGCCGTGCAGGAATCCCTGGCCGATGATGACGCCGTCATCGAACGCGACCGGCGCATCAAGCTGCGCCAGATGCGGACTGACGATGCGTTGCGACGGTGGCAGGAATTCGTTGAAGGACTGCCGGTCCAGCAGGTGCCGGAGGCGCTCGCGCGCATTGGCTTCGAGGTAGCTATTCATGGTGCTTGCTCCAGCAAGGCTTCAACCGCCTGGTCCAGACGCAGCCGGACCACCGCCGGCGTAGCGCCCATGTCGTTGATCGAGATGCGGGTGTCCGCCAATTGCCAGCGCTGCTGGAAATCCGTAATCACGGCTTCCCAGATCGCGCCGAATCCGCGTGCGGCGGTGCTGATCTCGACGGTGCAGGCGCCGTCCTGGGCGGCGGCTTCGATCAGCACTTCCAGATTGCCGGAGCCGACCACGCCAACCAGTTCGGGCCGGGCCGGGATACGGCGCTTGCCGTGTTCAAAACGATATGTCAGGGTTTCCATGCTGCCTCGCTATTGGCTATTCACCAGTTTCTGAAACGCTTGGGCGGGTTGTACAAGCCGCCGGATGCGCGCACCAGATCTTTCATTGTCCTGGCCGCCAGCAGATCTCTGGTGGCCAGCCGTTTGTCGACGCCGATGTCGTCGGCGCGCCGGATGACGCCGCGATCGCGCAGGTTTTCGACCATGCGGCGGTCGCGCGCCATCCCGACCGGCGTGTAGCCGGCCACGCCGCGCACCGCCTGTTCGCGCTCTTCGTCGCTGCGGCACAGCAGCAGATTGGCGATGCCTTCTTCGGTCAGGATGTGGGTGACGTCGTCGCCGTAAATCATCACCGGCGGAATCGCCATGCCGGCCTGCTCGCCCAGTTCCCACGCATCGAGCCGTTCGACGAAGGCCGGTTGCATGTGCTCGCGGAAGGTTTCGACGATCTGTACGACCAGCTTCCGGCCGCGTGGAATCGTGTTCCTGCCGGCGCGCGCCTGCTGCCCGGCTTTCAGCCAGGCCGGACTGGCATGG
>AEPR01000207.1 GCA_000195205.2 Oxalobacteraceae bacterium IMCC9480
ATACCAGCACCAATAAAAAAACGCCCCGAACTCCGGGGCGTTTTGCATGGAGCGAGACCGATTACTTTGCGGTCATCAGCGCCACAGTGGTGTCGAGCATGCGGTTCGAGAAACCCCATTCGTTGTCATACCAGGACGATACTTTTACCAACCGGCCCGACACTTTGGTCAGGGTCGAATCGAAGTTGCTCGATGCCGGGTTGTGGTTGAAGTCGACCGACACGAGCGGCTCGGTCTGGTAGGTCAGGATGTCTTTCAACGCGCCTTCGGAAGCGGCCAGCATGATGGCGTTGACTTCGTCGACGGTGGTGTCGCGGGCGGCGATGAACGACAGGTCGACGATGGAGACATTGATCGTCGGCACGCGGATCGCGTAGCCATCGAGCTTGCCATTGAGTTCCGGCAGGACCAGGCCGACTGCGGTGGCGGCACCGGTCTTGGCCGGGATCATGCTGCTGGTGGCCGAACGGGCGCGACGCAGGTCTTCATGCATCACGTCGGTCAGGACCTGGTCGTTGGTGTACGCATGGACAGTCGTCATCAAGCCATTGACCAGACCGATCGTATCGTTCAATGGCTTGACCAGCGGGGCCAGGCAATTGGTGGTGCACGAGGCGTTCGAGATCACGGTATCGGTGGCCTTGAGCACGTGCTGGTTGACGCCGAACACGATGGTCGCGTCAACATCCTTGCCGCCCGGAGCGGAGATGATGACTTTCTTGGCGCCGCCTTTCAGGTGGGCCGAGGCCTTCTCTTTGGTGGTGAAGAAGCCGGTGCATTCGAGCACGACGTCGACATTCAGCTCGCCCCATGGAATTTCGGCAGGATTGCGCTGCGCGAAGACGCGGATGCTGTCGCCATTGACGATCATGGTGTCGCCTTCGACGACGACGGTACCCGGGAACTTGCCGTGGGTGGTGTCGTAGCGTGTCAGGTGGGCGTTCGATTTGGCATCGCCGAGGTCATTGATGGCGACGATCTGGATGTCATTCTTTTTGCCGCCTTCGTAATGTGCGCGAAGGATGTTGCGGCCGATGCGGCCGTAGCCGTTGATTGCGACGCGAATAGTCATGCTGCTTCTCCTGAGAACAAAAAAATTCTGTCAAAAAGTGATGCTGTCAAATCAGTGCGGCGAAAACAGACTCAGATCACGCCAGCCATAGCCGGCTTCGAGCAGGTCGATGCCATCCCAGTTATAGGCTTGCTCGACCAGTAATTCAGCCTGGCGTTTTTCAAAGAACTGACGCGCAATCTTGTTCTGCGAAATCACCCAGGTGATCAGCCCACGTGCGCCTTGCGCCTGCTGCGCCTGCGCCACCATCGTCACGAGCCGGCTGCCGATACCCATGCGCTGCAGGTCGGGAATCAGGTAGATCGCGGCCAGTTCGGCGTCGAGGCCGAACTTCTGTTCGTCGAGCATTTTGCCGGCCGCAAAACCGACCACGTCACCATCGAGCTCGGCGACGAACACCGAGGTCTTGGCCGACGCCGCGCTCAGCACGCGATGCCACAAGTGCATGCTGTCCTCGACTTCCATGCTGTCGAGGTACTCGTCGGGCATGATGCCACGGTAGGCCTTGCGCCAGCTATCGATGCGCACCATGGCGATGCCTTCGGCATCGTCAGGTGTCGCTACCCGCAAGTAGGTGGCGTCTACCGCGTTCAAGCGAGCGTCCGCTGTACTGCCGCGACAACGTTCTCGACGGTGAAGCCGAAGTGCTTGAACAGCACCGGTGCCGGAGCCGATTCGCCAAACGTATCGATACCGATGACTTCGCCTTCGAGGCCGACGTACTTGTACCAGAAGTCAGTAACACCGGCTTCAATGGCCACGCGTGGCAAGCCTTTGGTCAGCACGCCGGCCTTGTAGGCAGCATCCTGGCGATCGAACACATCGGTGCTCGGCATCGACACTACTCGCACCGCGACGCCGGCAGCAGCCAGTGCATCGGCGGCCTTGACGGCCAGTTCGATTTCGGAACCGGTGGCGATCAGGATGGCTTTGGCATCAGCGGCATCGCGCAGGATGTAGCCACCGCGAGCGATGTCAGCGACCTGTTGCGCGCTGCGTTCCTGGTACGGCAAATTCTGGCGCGAAAAAATCAGCGTGCTCGGACCATTCTTGCGTTGCACGGCTTGCTGCCATGCGACGGCCGATTCGACGGTGTCGCACGGACGCCAGTTATCGAGGTTAGGGATCAGGCGCATGCTCGAGACATGCTCGACCGATTGATGGGTCGGGCCGTCTTCGCCCAGGCCGATCGAATCATGCGTGAACACGAAGATCGAACGGATCTTCATCAGTGCGGCCATGCGCAAAGCATTGCGGCTGTAGTCGGAAAAGGTCAGGAAGGTCGCGCCGAACGGGATGTAGCCACCGTGCAGCGTGATGCCGTTCATCATCGCGCTCATGCCGAATTCGCGCACGCCGTAGTTGATGTGGTTGCCGGCCTGGTCGGCACGGACGGCGATGCATTCTTTCCAGTTGGTCAGGTTCGAGCCAGTCAGGTCGGCCGAACCGCCGAGGAATTCCGGCAGCACTTGCGCATAGGCCTGGATCGCGTTCTGGCTGGCCTTGCGGGTGGCGATGGTTTCTTTTTTCTCGACGCATGCAGCGATGTACTGCGCGACGGTCGCGTCGAAATTGCCCGGCAGTTCGCCGCTCATCCGACGCAGTAGTTCGCCGGCCAGTTGCGGATGACGCTCGCTGTAGGCAGCGAACAATGCATCCCATGCAGCCTGGCGCGCGGCACCGGGCAGCTTGGCATCCCATGCGGCATAGACTTCAGCAGGAACTTCGAACGGTGCCGAATGCCAGCCGATCGCTTCACGGACAGCCGCGATTTCCTTGTCACCGAGGGCGGCGCCGTGGACCTTGTCGGAGCCTTGCAAGTTCGGCGAGCCTTTGCCGATGACGGTTTTGCAGCAGATCAGGGTCGGCTTGTCGGCCAGCTTGGCGGCGGCAATCGCGGCCGAGACGGCGGCGACATCATGGCCATCGACGGCGGCAATCACGTTCCAGCCATAGGCATCAAAACGCTTCGGGGTGTCGTCGCCAAACCAGCCGGCGACATTGCCATCGATCGAAATGCCGTTGTCGTCGTACAGCACGATCAGCTTGGACAGGCGCAGCACGCCGGCCAGCGAACAGGCTTCGTGCGAGATGCCTTCCATCAGGCAGCCATCGCCGACGAAGGTGTAGGTGTGGTGGTCGACGACATCAAAACCGGGCTGATTGAATTCGGCGGCCAGCAGTTTTTCGGCGAGTGCCATGCCGACCGCGTTGGTCAGGCCCTGGCCGAGCGGGCCGGTAGTGGTTTCGATGCCGGGGGTGACGTCGACTTCGGGATGACCCGGGGTCTTCGAATGCAGTTGGCGGAAATTGCGCAGCTCGTCCATCGGCAAGTCGTAGCCGCTCAGGTGCAGCAGCGCGTAATGCAGCATCGAACCGTGGCCGTTCGACAGCACGAAGCGGTCGCGATTGATCCAGCGCGGATCGGCCGGATTGTGACTGTAATGCTGCGACCACAATGCCACGGCAATATCGGCCATGCCCATCGGCATGCCCGGGTGGCCGGAGTTGGCCTTCTGTACTGCGTCCATCGACAGCGCGCGGATCGCGTTGGCCATATTGGTTGTGGTTTGCAATGAAGTCATCGTGATCACATGAAAAATGAGGGTGAGATGCTGCGGACGAATTGTCTCTCGGACTGGCCAGACAAATTGACGTGCAGGCATCGGCAGGGAGCCGGCATTTTACCAGACCGGTACCGTCCGCTACCGCCAAATCCGCAATCCCGTCTGCGCCGGTGCTGGCCGATCCGGGTGACATGGTGCAGACTCTGCCGCATTGCTCCATCTACAAGGTCTTTCATGCCCCGATTCCATTGCCCGCTGCCGCTCGCCATCGGCGACATCCTAGTCCTGCCCGACAATGTCGCGCATCACATCCAGGTTATTCGCCTGCAGGCCGGCAGCATGGTCACGCTGTTCAATGGCGATGGCAACGAGTACGTTGCCACCCTCTCCGTGCTGGAAAAAAAGCGCGTCACGGTCGAGATCAAGACCTGCACCGAGCGCTCGGTCGAATTGCCCTATGCGATCACGCTGGCGCAGGCGCTGCCGGAAGCATCGAAGATGGACTGGATCATCGAGAAAGCAGTCGAACTCGGTGCCGCCGGGATCCAGCCGCTGTCGGCCCAACGATGCGTGGTACGCCTATCGGCCGAGCGCGCCGAAAAGCGTCAACTGCATTGGCAAGGCATCATCGTCAGCGCCAGTGAGCAGAGCGGACGCAACCGGCTGGCGCAGCTGGCACCGGTGAGCGACTTCAGCCGCTGGATCGCGCAGCAGGACATCCACAAGCGTATTTTGCTCACCCCGCGCGCCGACCAGTCGCTGGCAGACTGGGCGCGCCATCAGCCACCGCAGGCAGTGACGCTGCTGATCGGACCGGAAGGCGGATTGAGTGACGACGAAGAGAATCTGGCCATCGCGCACGGTGCGATTGCGCTGTCGATGGGACCGCGGGTGCTGCGCACCGAAACCGCCGGTCTGGCGGCGCTGGCTATGCTGGCCGGTGCGTGGGGCGACAGCACGTAGGGTGGGCACAGGGTTTATCGTGCCC
>AEPR01000206.1 GCA_000195205.2 Oxalobacteraceae bacterium IMCC9480
ACGATGACCCTGTGCCCACCCTACAGTAAGCGATCGAGAGAAACCTTAGCGCTTATGCCGCCCCCCTCCTCAATCAGCGACTGCCGCTGCGGACAGACCTGATTGATGTCTTTTTTCTGCTGGATCACGGCTACGTTGATCCAGAGTTAGCAAAATTATCCGAAGTTATGCAATTTGCATAAACCTGCATAAGCTCCCTATATTTCGAATATCGTTTTCGACCAAGCTCACACCAGCACCCGATACCCCACCCCGGTCTCGGTCATCAAAAACTGCGGCCGTGCCGGATCGTCTTCCAGCTTTTGGCGCAGGTGTCCCATGTAGATCCGCAGGTAATGCGGCCGCTCGACGTGGGACGGTCCCCACACCGCCTTGAGGATTTGCTGCTGCGTCAGCACCTTGCCGGCATGTGCCAGCAGATGCGCGAGCAGCCGGTATTCGATCGGCGTCAGATGCACCGGCACGCCGGCCTTGCTGATGCTGCGCAAACCCAGATCGACTTCCACATTCCCGAAACGCATGACCGGCTCGGCGTCGGCACCCCGCGCGCCGCGCCGCAACGCCACGCGCACGCGCGCCAGCAATTCGCCGACACCGAACGGCTTGGTCAGATAGTCATCGGCACCGGCATCCAGCGCGGCGATCTTTTGCGTTTCATCGGTCCGGGCCGATAGCACGATGACCGGGATGGTCGACCAGGTACGCAGTTCGCGGATCAGCGTGGTGCCGTCGCCGTCGGGCAAACCGAGGTCGAGAATGACCAGGTCCGGCTTGCGGGTGGCGATTTCGATCAGGCCGCGCTGCAGCGTGTCGGCGTCGAACACCGCATGCTGCTCGGCTTCGAGGGCGAGGCGCACGAAGCGGCGGATTTGCGGGTCATCCTCGACCACGACGACATGATGCTGTCCTGCGTTCATGACTGGCTTTCAAGCTCGATCGACGGCGGCACGCCTGCCGGCAGCGTGATGACGAAACTGGCACCACCGTCGGCATTGGTCGCGCCCTCGATGCTGCCGCCGTGGGCGTCGATGATGGCGCGACAGATCGCCAGGCCGAGGCCGACGCCGGGGATCGCCGACTCATTGACGCCGCGTGCAAACTTGTCGAACAGCGCACCGATCTGACCGGCCGGAAAACCCGGACCGTTATCAGCCACCGTCAGGCAGATCTTGTTACCGGCCGGTAGCGCCGAGATCCGGATCGTCGAACCGGGCGGCGTGTACTTGAGCGCGTTCTCGATCAGGTTGCACAGTACCCGCTCGATGAGCACTGCATCGAAGCGCACCAGCGGCAGACTCGCCGGCAGATCGGTGACGATGTGGTGCTGCGCGAGCGTATTGCCGCAGGCCGCCAGCGCAGTGCCGACCACTTCTTCGAGCGATTGCCATTCCAGCCGCAGCTGCACCGCACCGGCTTCCAGCCGCGCCATATCCAGCAGGTTGACGACCAGCGTACTCATGCGCAGGGCCTCGCGATGCAGTGCAGTGGCCAGCGCGGCGGGTGCCTCGGCCAGCGACGAGCGCACCAGCGCTTCGGCCAATCCGACCAGCGCCGTCAGTGGTGTGCGCAAGTCATGCGACAGCGCCGACAGCAGCGAATTGCGCAAGCGTTCGGATTCCATCTGCACCAGCGCGCTGCGGGCGACATCGGCGTAATGCACGCGCTCCAGCGCAATGGCGATCAGCGACGCAAAGGTATCGAGCTGGCGGCGCTGTTCCGGCACCATCAGCCAGCGCGGCACTTTCGGCAAGATGGCCAGCACGCCGCGCGTACGCATCGGCGCTTTCAGCGGCAGGTACAGACGCGCACTCTATCGCAGCGGATCGGTGCCGGCGCCGGCCGGCTGGCCATGGTCGAAGGCCCACTGCGCCATCGCCACATCGAGTACGGCCAGCCGCTGCGCTTCCGGTTCGGACGACAATTGCAGGCGCTCGTGCAGGTCCGGCAGCAGCACCGTCGTGGCTGCATTGAAGCCGGCGGCGAGGCTGCGGTTCGACAGTTCGATGACCTGCTCGGTGGTGAGTGCACCGGACAGGTCGCGTGCCATTTCGTAGAGCGCGCGGGCGCGGCGTTCGCGCTGTTCGGCGACCCGCAACTGATAGCGCAGGCGCGCCGTCAGCTGGCCGGTGATCAGGCCGACGGCCAGCATCACGGCGAAGGTCAGCAGGTATTGCGCATCCGAGACCGCAAACGAAAAGCGCGGCTGCACAAAGAAAAAATCAAACACCAGCACATTGACCACCGCCGCCAGCGCGGCCGGACCGCGACCGCAATACAGCGCCACGGCCATCACCGACAGCAGGAACACCATGACGATATTGGCCAGCTCGAAATACGGAAACAGCAACGCCGCCAGCCCGGTCGTGGCAACACTGGCCAGCAAGGCCCAGACATACGGCCACGGCCGCACCGGGTCATCGGCCAGCGTCTGTGCATCGGCAGCCATCCAGGCCTTGCTGCCGAGCGGCGCGTCGGCACCATCGCGCGCGATCTGGATCACGTCGAGGTCGAACGCTTGCTGCGCCAGGCGCTGCGAAACCGATGAGCGCCACCAGCGCCGCCCGCCGGCGCGCCCGATCACGACGCGCGACGTGTTGTGGGTGCGCGCGTAATCGAGCAGCGCGGCCGCCACGTCTTCGCCGGCAATCGTGGTGGCTTGCGCACCGAGTTCCTGCGCCAGCGCCAGCACTTTCAGGATGCGCTGGCGTTCGCTCTCGCGCAGCCGTTGCAGCTGGCGCGTCTCGACATAGACCGCATGCCAGTCGGCATTGAGGCGGTCCGCCAGACGGGCGGCGGCACGGACAATTTTTTCGGCACCGGGACGCGGACCGATGCAGGCCAGCAGCGTGTCGCGGGTTTCCCAGACACGCCGGATCGACTGGGCATCGCGGTAGGCACGCACGTCGGCATCGACGCGATCAGCGGTGCGGCGCAAGGCCAGTTCGCGCAGTGCAATCAGATTGCCCTTGCGGAAAAAACTCTGCGCAGCGCGCTCGGCCTGCTGCGGCAAATACACCTTGCCTTGCTTGAGGCGACGCAGCAATTCGTCGGGCGGCAGGTCGACCAGCACGACCGCATCGGCCTGATCGAACACGGTGTCGGGCACGGTCTCGGCGACGCGCACGCCGGTGATGCCGCCGACCACATCATTGAGGCTTTCCAGATGCTGGACATTGACCGTGGTGAACACATCGATACCGGCGGCGAGCAATTCGTCGATGTCCTGCCAGCGGCGCGGATGGCGCGAGCCGGGTGCGTTGGCATGCGCGAGTTCGTCGACGAGGATCAATGCGGGCTTGCGCGCAATGGCTGCATCGAGGTCGAATTCCTGCAGCGTGCGCTCGCGGTAGGCAATCGCTTTCAGTGGCAACTGCGGCAAGCCATCGAGCAGCGCCAGCGTCTCGCGCCGGCCGTGCGTTTCGACCAGCCCGACCAGCACATCGATGCCATTGCGCTGCGCGTCCTGCGCCGCCAGCAGCATCGCGTAAGTCTTGCCGACACCGGCCGAGGCACCGAAAAAAATCTTCAGCTTGCCGCGACCGGCGACGTGTTCGTCCTGCTGCAGCTGGCGCAGTAATTCATCAGGGTCGGGGCGGTCGAGAGTCATGCCGGCATCTTACCGTGCAGCGTCGAGCGCCATGTTCAGCGCCAGCACATTGACGCGTGGCTCGCCCAGAAAACCGAGCACGCGCGTGCTGCTGTGGCGGTCGATCAATGCCTGCACGGTGGCGTCCGGCAGCTTGCGTTCACGCGCAATACGCGGCAGCTGATAGGCCGCAGCGGCAAGGCTGATCTCGGGATCAAGACCGCTACCCGAGGCCGTCACCAGATCAACTGGTATCGCTTGCGTGTTGTCGGGATCGGCTGCGTGCAGGGCCGCGATGCGCGCCTTCACCGCATCGAGCAGCGCCGGATTATTCGGTCCCTGGTTCGAGCCGCCGGAGGCCAGTCCGTTATTGGCCATCGGCGTGGTGGCCGATGGCCGGCCCCAGAAGTATTTCGGGGACGTGAAGGCCTGCCCGATCAGTGACGAGCCGACCGGCTGGCCATCGCGCAGCACGAGGCTGCCGGCGACCTGGTCGGGAAAAACAGCGCGGCCGATGCCGGTCACGGCGGCCGGATACAGCGCGCAGCACAGGACCGTCAACAGGGCAAACAGGACCAGCGCGGGACGAAGAATAGTGTTCATGATGGCTCCTAAATAATCGACAAAGCGGACAGCACGAGATCAATCAGCTTGATCCCGGCGAACGGCACGAGGATGCCGCCTAGTCCGTAAATGAGCAGGTTGCGACGCAGCAGCAGGGCCGCACCGACCGCACGGTATTTGACGCCTTTGAGTGCCAGCGGAATGAGCACGACGATGATCAGCGCATTGAAAATCACCGCCGACAAAATGGCGGATGACGGACTGCTCAGGTGCATCACGTCGAGCGCTTTCAGTTGCGGATAGGTGCCCACGAACGCGGCCGGGATGATCGCAAAATACTTGGCGATATCGTTCGAGATCGAGAACGTCGACAACGCGCCGCGCGTCATCAGCATCTGCTTGCCGATCTCGACGATCTCCAGCAACTTGGTCGGATTCGAATCGAGGTCGACCATGTTGCCGGCCTCCTTCGCTGCCTGCGTTCCGGAGTTCATCGCCACCGCGACATCGGCCTGCGCCAGTGCCGGCGCATCGTTGGTGCCATCGCCGGTCATTGCCACCAGCCGGCCTTCGTTCTGGTAATCGCGGATCAGCTTGAGCTTGTCTTCGGGCGTGGCTTCCGCCAGAAAATCATCGACCCCGGCTTCGGCGGCAATCGCTGCCGCAGTGAGCTGGTTGTCGCCGGTGATCATCACGGTCTTGATGCCCATGCGGCGCAGTTCGGCGAAGCGTTCCTTGATGCCGCCCTTGACGATGTCCTTCAGTTCGACCACGCCCATCACGCGGCCGTCATCGACCACCACCAGGGGCGTGCTGCCGCGCCGCGAGACGGTATCGACATCGCGTGCGACCTCGGCCGGGAAGACCTTGCCGAGCGACGTGACATATTTTTTCTGCGCATCGACCGCACCTTTACGCAGTGCGCGCGGGCCGAGGTCGATACCACTCATGCGGGTTTGCGCGGTGAACGGCACGGCGCTGCCGGCGAGTGCCGCGAGGTCGCGTTCGGCGAAACCGAAACGCTGCCGCGCCAGCGTGACGATGCTGCGGCCTTCCGGTGTTTCATCGGCCAGCGAGGCCAGTTGCGCGGCATCGGCCAGCTGTTCTTCGGTCACGCCCGGTGCAGCAAAAAAAGCCGAGGCCTGGCGATTGCCGAGCGTGATCGTGCCGGTTTTGTCGAGCAACAGCACGTCGACATCGCCGGCCGCTTCGACCGCACGGCCCGAGGTAGCGATCACGTTGGCCTGCATCATCCGGCTCATGCCGGCCACGCCGATGGCCGACAGCAAACCGCCTATCGTGGTCGGGATCAGGCAGACCAGCAAGGCGATCAATACCGTGATCGTCACCGGCGTGCCGGCATTGGCCGCGCCGACACTGAACAGCGAGAACGGCAGCAGCGTCACCGTCACCAGCAGGAACACGATGGTCAGCGCCACCAGCAGGATGGTCAGGGCGATTTCGTTGGGCGTCTTCTGGCGCTTGGCACCTTCGACCATCGCGATCATGCGGTCGATGAAGGCTTCGCCGGGGTTCACGGCGACGCGCACCACCAGCCAGTCGGACAGCACGCGGGTGCCGCCGGTGACGGCCGAGAAATCGCCGCCTGATTCGCGGATCACGGGGGCAGATTCACCGGTGATGGCGCTCTCGTCGACCGAGGCCACGCCTTCGATGGCCTCGCCGTCGACCGGCACGATATCGCCGGCTTCGACCAGCACGATGTCACCCTTGCGCAGGATGGTGGCGTTGACTTCGGTCCAGCTGCTGCCGTAGTTGGGCGCGGTCATCTTCTTGGCCGGCACGGTTTGCTTGAGTGCGCGCAGCGACGCGGCTTGGGCCTTGCTGCGGCCTTCGGCGAGGGCTTCCGCGAAGTTCGCGAACAGCACCGTGAACCACAGCCACAACGCGATCGCGCCGATGAATCCGGCCGGTGCTTCGCCGGTGCCGATGAGTGACTGCACCCACAGCAACGTCGTGATGGCGCTACCGACAAAGACCACGAACATGACCGGGCTGCGCAACTGCACGCGCGGGTCAAGCTTCTTGAATGCGTCCAGTACGGCGGGGCCGAACAGGGCGCGGTCGAACAGGGTCAGGCTGGTGCGTGACATGATTTTTCCTTGAGGAGGGAATGGAGTGATGCGGGTCGCGCGCGTGGACGCGATGGTGGATGCGCCAGCCGTTTCGTAGGGTGGGCACGGCTTGATCGTGCCC
>AEPR01000205.1 GCA_000195205.2 Oxalobacteraceae bacterium IMCC9480
GACGAAGGCGCGATACGAACTGCCGTCATCGGCCTTGAGCTCGGCCAGCGTCACGACCTCGTCGACGATCCCAGGCAGCTCGAGGCTGGTTTTGCTGCCCTCGATCTGTGGCACGAACACCTTGCGATTGAAGTCATCCAAGCGTTCGTCGAGGATCGCCACGAAGATCACGTTCTTGCCACGGGCGTGCTGCAGGTGGGTCAAGGCACCGATCATTTCCTGCCCGAGCAATCCGTAGGCCGCACGCAGATCGGGCTTGCCGGAACGGTCGCTGACCGCACCCGGCTGGGCCTTGCACCACGCGAAGCACTGGCGCGACAACTGCGTGATCGAGTCCAGGAAGAAGGTCTTGGTAACGATCCAGTTGCGTGGCATCGCCACACTTCTCGATGACGTGGTCGTAATGCGCCTGCGAAAACGCACT
>AEPR01000204.1 GCA_000195205.2 Oxalobacteraceae bacterium IMCC9480
GGTGGAAGATGCCGTGGCTGGACGCTTACGCTATTGCAGCACTAATCGTTATTGCACTGATCATGCTTGTGGGCTGACGACTTTTACAGCAATGGATCTGCGAGGCAAATCGATGATGAACAGGCATCCTTGACCGAGCTTACTTTCGACAGTAAGTAAACCGCCATTTGCTTCGACACTACGCCGCGCAATAGAGAGCCCAAGTCCCAAGCCACTCCTGTTAGAACCGCCATGTGTGAACGGCAAGAACATGTCTTGTAACGGCTTGTTCACTAAGCCCTGGGCCATTGTCTTTAACACTAATTTGTATGCGGTCCGCCCCGATATCTGCGCTGAGTGTAACGATGCCGCCCTTGCCACTAAATTTGAACGCGTTTTGCAGCAGATTGCCGAGTGCTGAAAATAGTAAGTCTTTATCAGCATCCACCGTCAATATGGGAGAAATCGGTTCAACGTGAAAACCACATTCCAACAGTTCAGCTTCGAGCGAAGCAGAGTGTTTTATTTCACCAATGAAATTCGCAAGATTGAAAACCGAGCGATGCAAGGCCATGCCGGGGCCAACACGGACTTCAGCAAGCGACCGGTCGATCAGCACTCGGAGGCCGACAAGACTGCGATCGAGTGCTCTTCCGGTAGGACCGTCTAGGCCAACACTGCCCGATTTTATGGCTGTCAGCGCGAGCATTGCTGTGTTCAAGTGATTGCGTAGTTCGTGGGCGAGAAATCCTAGACGCTCGTTCGTCTTCAAAGCTTGTCCCTCGGCGATCACTAAGTCACGATCTTCGCTAAATGCCGTCACAGCACCGGCTATGCCGTTGTCAAGGCAGCGATTGAGCGTCCGGAACTCGTGCACCGTAAATACCTGGTTGAGGTCAATCGAAAGGTCCGACACAGCCTGACATAAGTCACCATAATCATGGACAACCTCATTGATCGAGTATCCCATTGTCAAAAGATCAGATCCATGAATAGCGGCCGATGCCCCCACTTCTGAATGGCTGGAGGGATCACCCGACGAAGGGCCTGAGAGAGCAAGCGATTCGTGCCCTGCTCCTCGATTTTCCGCTTGCAGAGTACTAATGAGCTGATCTAGGAACATCGGAACACCTTGCTCCAGCTGCTGCGTGTTCGGCGATCTACCGGGGCGGTTTGCAACTTTCTCGCGGCATCGCCGCTCAAGCTCAGCCCGGTGTGTAATTAAGAATGTGTGCATCATAGACGTACTCGCATGTGTGCCGGCTCTGAGAATCGAGGGGATCATCCGAGAGGGGATGCCGATTTACGGAGCAGACGGATTGACGTCAAAAGCCAGATGCAAGTTATGTTTGGGCGCTTGTATTTGACGTGTCTATACCTCAAACAACATTAACATTAACGGATGCTGTTGAGCGTCTAAAATTCAGGTCGAGTCGACGCCGTAGACGTACAGGTGGTCGTTGGCGTTGGTAGATTCTTAATATGGGTTCCGCGCCCAAGCGCGACATTAAGTCGCTTATGTAATTGTCTTCCCTACCAGAGAAGCCATCAACGCACTGCAAG
>AEPR01000203.1 GCA_000195205.2 Oxalobacteraceae bacterium IMCC9480
CCAGTACGGCCGTAACCAGATGACCCGCACCACTGCCGACCTGCCGCCACCACTGGTGACCAAGCTGCAAGGCATGAAAAAAGGTCAGCTCTTCGTCATCAAGGAAAACGATCGCAGCCTGCTGGTTGGCCTCAATGACGTCAAGGACAGCCCAGTCAATGCCGAAGCGGCAGCACCGCAAATCGAGCAATTCCTGCGCAACCAGAAAAGCCAGGAAACGGCCAAGGATGAACTGGCCCGATTGCGATCGATCGCCAAGCTGGAATACCTGAACAAGGCTGACGGCGAAAAAGACAAGGCAGTTGCTGCCGGGGAACCCGTCGCCGCGCCAGCAAAAAGTACGGCAACCGCAACCGACAGCGCATCAAACGCCGACAACATGGCGCGTGGCGTAGCCGGACTCAAGTAAACCAGCTGGCCTGCACACCACGCAGGCCGGCATGACATCGCAAGGTATTCCATGAAAAAAATCGCACTCTGGCTGATGGCACTCACGATGGCGTTCAACGTCAATACCGTAGTTGCCGCCGATGTTCTGCTGGGCCCTGGCGACGTGATCAAAGTCTCCGTTTTCGGCAATCCTGACCTCAGTCTGGAAACCCGCGTCAGTCAAACCGGCAGCATCAGCTTTCCGCTAATCGGCGAAGTCGCCATCGGCGGCCTGGCAGCCTCCGAAGCCGAAAAGAAAATCGCCAGCATGCTCGAAACCGGTGGATTCCTGCGCAAGCCGCAAGTCAATTTGCTGGTAACCGTCCTGCAAAGCCAGCAAGTCTCGGTGCTAGGCCAGGTCACCTGCCCCGGCCGCTACCCGATCGACGGCACCCGCACACTCACTGACATCCTGGCATTGGCCGGCGGTGTCGGTCCCGATGGTGGCGATATCGTCACGATAGTGCGTACCCGTGATGGCCAAACCACCAAGGAAGCGATCGACCTGGTCGAGATGATGCGCTCCGGCGACTTCAACAAAAACCTCGAGTTGACCAGTAACGACGTTGTCTACGTCGAGCGCGCACCACGGTTTTATATTTACGGTGAAGTACAGCGCGCCGGCTTCTTCCGCCTTGAACGCGACATGACCGTACTGCAAGCCTTGTCGGCAGGCGGCGGATTAAGCCCACGCGGTACCGAACGGGGTATCCGGATCAAGCGACGTGATGCCGACGGAAAACTCTCGGAGATCAGCGCCAAGATGGACGATCTGCTGAAAGTCGACGATGTGGTCTTCGTGAAAGAAAGTATGTTTTAAGGCGCGCAATGAAGAACAAAGCGGGCATCCCGACCCGCGAATAACGCATCGTGTTGCTAAGTATCGAAGTCCATTTGGAAAGTGAATCATGAATTTAAGCCAGTTGCTGTTTGCCCTGCGCGCCCGCTACAAACTGATCCTGCTGACGCTGGTGTTGACCGTAACGGCAACGGTTGTGGTCAGCCTGTTGCTGCCGAAGACGTATTTGGCCAGTACCGCGCTGGTCGTCAATTACAAGGGTGTTGACCAGGTCACTGGCCTGTCATTGCTCACACAGATGCAGGCCGGCTATGTCGCCACCCAAGTGGACATCATCAAGAGCAAAAGCGTCGCCTTCAAAGTCATCGATGAATTGCGACTGGCAGACAGCCCCGCAGTACAACAGCAGTTTCTTGATGCAACTAATGGCGTCGGCACCATTCGGGACTGGCTCGCCAATTTGCTGCTAGCCAACGTTGATGTCATCCCCTCGCGCGAAAGCAGCGTGCTCACTATTGTCTTCAAAGGAAGCGAGCCACAATTCGTCTCCGCTGTCGCCAACGCCTTTGCCAAGGCATATATGCAACTGACTGTGCAGCTGAAGACAGAGCCTGCGCAACAAGCCTCCGGATACATCAATACCCAGATCAAAGAATTGCGGGACAGATACGAGCAGTCGCAAAACCGCTTGTCCGACTATCAGCAAAAGAACAATATTTTTAGCGCGGACAACCGTGTCGATGTAGAAACCGCGCGACTCAACGAACTGTCGTCACAGCTCGTTCAGGTGCAAGGACTAGCAATGGAAGCGGTTTCGCGCCAGCGTCAGGCAACCGGCAACGCCGGCGAATCTCCTGATGTACAAAACAACCCGTTGATCCAGGGTCTCAAATCGTCGCTGGCCATTGCCGAAGCCAAGTTCAGCGAAACCTCCAAGCGGCTTGCAGAAAACCACCCGCAATATATTTCTGCCAAAGCAGAAGTCGACAAGATGCGTGCAACCCTCAACGAACAAGTGATGACAGCCTCGGCCAGTGTCGCTACCAGTGCCCGGATCTACCAGCAACGCGAAGCAGAACTCCGCTCGGCACTGACCACCCAAAAGACCAAGGTTATGGCACTCAATGGTGCGCGCGATGAATTCAACATACTGACCAACGAGACCGAAAACACCCGTCGTGCGTACGAAGCTGCTTCCCAGCGTTTCAACCAGACCAGCCTGGAAAGTCAGTCCAAGCAAGCGGACATCGCAGTACTCACAGCGGCAACCGAGCCGACAACCCCGTCCGGTCCAAGGGTGTTGCTCAATAGCGCACTGTCATTCGTGGTCGGCCTGCTGCTGGGCGTTGGCGCAGCACTTGGCATGGAGTTTCTGGACCAGCGTATCCGGTCGGCATCGCAGTTATCAGAAACCTTCGGTTTGCCAGTGCTCGGCATCATCGAAAAATCCCGTGCGATTTCTCAGAAGCGTTCGTACAAGCCCTTGCGCCACCCTGGTGACGGCTTTCCGATGACGACGGGCAAAACATGACCTGCACCGAACTCGTTAGCACAATGCGCCGTATCAGCACAACGATCACCACGGAGTACCAGTCATGAACCAGAATCCCCCGCAGCAGCCAGGCGTCATTACCGAGTTTCGCAACAAGTCGCAGGCCGTTGTGCCGGACCGTTCGATCGGCTCCATTCTTGTCAATGTCGGCCGCCTGACAGCGCTCGATGCTGAAAAAATCATGCGTTATCAGCGCGAATGCAACGTCCGTTTTGGTGACGCCGCCATCGAACTGGGCTTGTTGAAGCCGGCCGATATCGACTTTGCCCTGTCACGCCAGTTCGAATACGCCTATCTGTTACCCGGACAAAGCAAAATCAGCGAAGACGTCGTCGCTGCCTACGAGCCATTTACGAATCGTGTCGAAGCGCTGCGCGCACTGCGCAACCAGCTCATTGCACGCTGGTTCCAGACCGGACCTGAACGCCGTGCACTAGCCATTACGAGCGCCGAACGCGAGGACGGCAGAAGCTTCCTGGCATCCAACCTTGCGGTGGTCTTTTCGCAGCAAGGCCAGCGCACACTGCTGATCGATGCAGACATGCGCAATCCGCGTCAGCATCAATTGTTCAATCTCGAAAACCGGATCGGCCTGTCATCTATCCTGTCCAGCCGCAATGGTATCGAGTCAATCCAAAACGTCCCTGAACTCGAAAACCTGTCCGTGCTGACCGCTGGTGCACCACCACCAAACCCGCTTGAACTGCTTGGTCGCCCGTTGTTCAGCGAAATGCTGCAGGAACTGGCAAGTCAGTTCGACGTGATCCTTATCGACACCCCGGCCGGTGACGAATTCGCCGATGCGCAGACCATCGCCGCACGAGCCGGTGCTGCCATAGTCGTCACTCGCCAAAACGTCAGTCATGTGAGCAAGGTCGGCGACCTCATTGGCCGCCTGTCCGAAACACGTATCCAGCTCGTCGGTACCGTACTGAACAATTTCTGACGCCATGGCCACCACACTGAGCCAGCCAATCGCGGTCAAGCGCACGCAGTTCCTGCCATGGATCTTGATCCTTGTTGGCTTGTGTGCAGTGTATGGGCCAACGTTCTATGACCTGTTTCATGGTGCTTGGAGTACCGAAAAGAACGCCCAGGGCCCGATTGTCATGGGCGTCTCGTTTTACTTTCTGTATTACCGCGTAAAGCAGTTGCTTGAGCGCGGCTTGTTCGATCGATCACCTGCGCCGGTCGCCGGAAGCCTGATGCTGGGCTTCGGATTGCTCTGCTACGCAGTGGGTCGTTCGCAAAGCGTGCTGTTGCTTGAAGTCGGTTCGCTGGTTGTTGTGCTGTCAGGCATGGTAGTGACGTTCTACGGTGTACGAACCTGGTCGCGGATGTGGTTCGCTTTCTTCTTCATGCTATTCATGATTCCGTTACCCGCATCGGTGGTGGACGCGGTCACGCAACCCCTGAAAATTGGCGTCTCCTACGCGACCGAGCACCTGTTGTATTGGGCTGGCTATCCGATTGCCCGCAGCGGTGTGATTCTCACTATCGGTCAGTATCAGTTGCTGGTTGCCGATGCCTGTGCAGGACTCAATTCATTGTTCGTACTCGAGGCACTGGGCTTGCTGTACATGAATCTGGTGCGCCATTCATCCGTAGTGCGCAACGTCGTCCTGGCCGCGTTGATCGTGCCGATCTCGTTTACGGCCAACACCATCCGGATTATTTTCCTGGCGCTAATTACCTATTATTTTGGTGATGCTGCCGGCCAGGGATTCGTTCACGGTTTTTCCGGCATTGTCCTGTTCCTCAGCGCCCTGTTACTGATCATCGGTGTCGACGGCGTCATTAGCCGACTGGTACGCGACAAGCCGGTACCGGGGTTAAGCCCGGCCGGGCTCAAATCCGCATCTAAGTCGGTCAGGTTAAAGGCTTGGCAAGCGGTAAGTGCCGTGACAGGCAAACCCTCACTAGCGATCATGCTGGCCATGTTCGTTGCGGTCGGTGCCGCCTATGCGCTTACCCCTGTGATGGGCAAAGCCAAAGCTATGACACCACTGGCTACCAGCATCCCAACGCAGTTTGGTGACTGGACCGAGATCAAGTCCTCCATCGTGCAAGCCGATTTGACGGCGATGGAAGATGGCAAAAAAAGTATTAACCAGCCCTATGACGATGTGCTTACCCGCACTTATGTGAACAAGGCGGGCGACCAGGTGATGCTGGCGCTGGCGTATGCCAAGGAGCAGCGGCAGGACGTCAAGATTCATTTGCCGGAGGTCTGTTATCCGGCGCAGGGGTATCAAGTACTGGCGAATACGCCAACCAATTTGGCCGTGCTTTCTGGAGGTGCCACGGTCCCAGGCAAGCGCTTGCTGACCACTGGCAATAACCGTACAGAGGCGGTGAGTTACTGGGTCAGGATCGGCGATGCGTATCCACAGGGTGGGCTGGCCACGCGAATGAAAATCTTTAGAGATGGTATTGGCGGGAATGTCACTGACGGGATGCTGGTGAGGGCGTCCATGCTAATTGGTGATAAAGCCGATGCGCAGCGTTCTTACGTAATACAAGAACAGTTTCTGAGTGCGCTTGTGGCGACCTTCAAGGCTGGTGAGCAGCCGCTAGTTAGCTTAAAGAAATAAGCCATGAATCACTCTACTGTAAATAGAGATCGCGCTCTCTTTTCATAATTCACCGGGCATTTTTTTATTTTTTTTACCGAATACCGCAAGTGTGCCTAAACACTCTTGGATCCGTTCAGCTGTATTCCCAGCTGTTCATTATTGTAACTGTCTCAACTACCACTCACTCTGCCCTGATGTTTTAGCGCTGAATATAATAATATTTGCGCGAGGGAGAAAGAAAAAATGACCAGCACTATTTCAGTTATTGTTCCGGTTTTCAATACTCAAGATTATATACGGCCCGCATTAGATTCACTGCTATCTCAGACAGTAAGCTTCGATGAAATTATTGTGATTGATGATGGATCTACCGATTTAAGCAGCGAAATTTTAAAAGAATATTTTTTGCAAGAGAAAATAAAGCTCATTACTCAAAAAAATAAAGGGCTGGGCTTGACTCGAAATGTTGGTGTCGAAGCTGCGACAAGTGACTATATATATTTTTTTGATTCCGATGATCTGGCATCGCCTTTTCTTGTGGAGAAAATAAAAAAGGAAATCGAACTTAATCCCGATCTGGAAATTATAGTTTTTGGTGCAGCAGTTTTTTATGATGATAAATTTGATAAAAGTACATTTTCACCTACTTATGAAAGAGTAGACCTCGGCCTATACAGGCGATTTTTTGATGCAGCTGTAGCCATGGAACGTAGTGATACTAATTACAGTACAGCATGTTTATACGTGTTAAAAAAAAGAGTGATTGATAATAATAACTTAAAGTTCAATGCATATATTCATGAAGATGAAGCATTTCTAATGAATTTAATTGCCAATGTCGGCTTGACTTTAATTATCGGAGATAAGTTTTTTAATCGAAGAGTGCGTTCGGGGTCGATAATGACCTCCAAAAAAAGTTACAATCATGTCAATGGATATTTACAGGCGTCAATAGAGGCTCAAAAGAACAGTGAAGAGATCGCTTCAAAAGAAGGAAAGAAATTCTTTGAAATAAAGGCGGTTCAGTACTATTTAAGTGCGTTATATATATCCTATAAGGTTGAGGGATTTTCAAAATACGAAAGTCTATTCAAGAGAATACAAGGGCTACCTAGTTATAACTTGAAGCCATACCAGATAATTTCTATTTTATTTGGACGGAAAAGTCCTAAAGCACTTGAATATTTTAATAAATTCCGTCAATTGATCAAGGGTAAATAGATGCAGGCCATGTCTAATGCTCGCTGGATCGGCGTGGCACAAATATTTAGAATTGGCATGCAGCTTGTCGGTTTAGTTGTTCTTGCAAGGTTTTTGCCTCCGGCTGAATACGGTCTGATGGCCATGGCCACGGTGGCTATCAATTTTGCTTCATTACTCCGTGACATGGGAACCGCAGCGGCTATCGTTCAAAAGGAAGATCTGAATGAAGATACAACCAATACTGTTTTCTGGCTGAATATAGGATTAGGTCTGGTTCTAGCGCTGATACTAGTGATTTTTTCGCCGGTTATTGCCGATTGGTTTCGAGCACCACGGCTTGTGCTTGTACTTCTATTGCTTGCGATCGTTTTTCCTGTGACTAGTAGCGCCGCTGTGCATCAGGCGCTGCTTGAACGTGAATCCAAGTTTCGTATCCTGGCCAGAATTGAAGTTTTGTCGTCCTTATTTGCATTATTCACTGCGCTAATACTTGCCTATTATGGCGCTGGTGTATTGAGTCTTGTCGGTCAAGCACTAGTAGCCGCTTCTTTAAGTGCCATACAGTTGTGGCTATCGAGTCGGTGGCGGCCGCAGGCGAAGTGGAGTAGTAGCGAGTTCAAGTCATTACTAAAATTTAGTGGGCATCTGACCGGTTTTACTTTTATTAATTTTTTTGCTCGAAACACGGACAGTCTGATTATTGGTCGCGTCCTTGGTTCAGTTGCATTAGGTGTCTATTCACAGGCATACAAAGTAATGATGTTTCCATTGCAAAGCATGACGCAAGTCGCAAGTCGGGCACTGTTTCCTATCATGAGCCGCCAGCAAAATGATATCAACGAGATGGCTAAATTGTATTTCCGCTCGCTGCGTACTATTGCCGCGTTGACGGCGCCGCTGATGGCTGGACTATGGATGCTGCGGGAACCTTTTGTGCGATTGGCATTGGGTGCCCAGTGGGATGCTGTTGCCACTATCCTTGCTTGGTTGGCGGCGGTTGGGTTTATCCAGTCGTTGACCAGCACTACCGGATCTGTATTCATGGCAACGGGGAGGACCGATCTCCTTCTAAGACTGGGAATCATCGGAACCATATTGCAGGTAACGTCATTTTTTATCGGGGTTAACTGGGGTATCGAAAGTGTAGCGATTTGCTATCTGATTGCAAATATCGTGAATCTATTTCCTTGTTTCTGGCTGACATTACGACAACTAAATAGCTCTTATCGCGATCTAATTTCTATTTTGTGGAAGCCGATCCTATTTTCTGCAGTAATGATAGGAGTACTTTATCCACTCAAGTTGATTTTGGTTAATCAAGGGGTTTCGTCGATCTGGTTATTAGGTGGTGGTACTGTCATCGGTACCGCTATTTACGGTGGACTACTTCTCGCATTTTCGCGTGATATTGTGAATGATTATAAAAAGTTTTTTGGTGCAAAATAATGTGCCAATCGATGCAAGCATGAAAAGTAATGAAAGAAAAAATGTCTGAACTGGTATCCATTTACTTGCCGACAAAAAATCGATTATCTCTGTTGCAAAGAGCAGTCAGCTCTGTGCTCGGGCAAACTGTGAGGAACATCGAACTGATCATTGTTTCAGATGGTTCGGAGGATGGTACCTGCGAATATGTTCGCTCTATTAAGAGCGACATACATGTTGTTTTGATTGAGAACAAGACGTCGGCAGGTGCATGTGTATCTCGTAATCAGGCAATCGAAAAAGCAACCGGAAAATTTGTGACCGGCCTGGATGACGATGACTTCTTCATGCCACATCGTACCGCCCAATTTTTGATGCGCTGGAGAGAACTTGAATCCTCCCATGCCAATTTTTCTTGCTTGTTCGACAGGCGTGTTGTCGATGATGGAAATAGTGTTTTTTTATCTAACACCAATGCTTGCGTCACCCATAAGCAAATTTTGACCGCAAATTTAATTGGTAATCAGATATTCGCCAAGCGTGACACCGTAGTCGATACAGGAATGTTCAATCCTCACATGCCAGCCTGGCAGGATTGGGATTTATGGGCGCGATTATTAAAAAAACATGGTGATGCAATTAATATCCAGTCGAATACCTATTACTTTGACATATCGCATGAATTCGAGCGAATCTCAAATAGATCAGCAGAAAAGATAAAAAACGCGGCACAGCTATTTTATAAGAATAACTGTAAGGAAGAAAATTTACAGGATATTATTTTTTCGATGGCAGATTATCCGCAAATTAATTTTTCGTTGAATGATATTTACCAATTGTTAAAAATGGGTAAATTCAGAGTGGGTATTAGAAAGTTGTTGCGTGGGAATTTCAATAACTCAATGACGAGTTCGCTGATCTAATCCATTTTGAGTGGAATAACAACCCACTCATCATGAAATAGTAGGTAATACAAGTGCAATCGAGGGAGTAGCAAATTGGCAAAGATAGACGTTCTGCTACCAGTTAGAAATGGTCTGGATTTCCTGGCGGAGTCGATTGATAGCATCAAAGCGCAAACCGTCAAGGATTGGCGACTGATTGTGCTTGATCACGGTTCAACCGATGGAAGCCTGGAACTGGCGAAGACGTATCAAAAGCAGGACTCGCGTATTGAGGTTCATTCGTTCCCTGAGGCGGTCGGTCTCGCAGGATTGCTCAACTGTGGTCTTGATCTCGCTGATTGCGACTATGTCATGCGCCATGATGCCGACGATGTGTGTTACCCGGATCGTATTGAATTGGTGTTGTCTGCCTTCGGCGCCAATCCGGACTGTGTTGTGATCGGCGGTCAGGCTGATGTGATTAATGGTGCTGGCACACCCACTGGTGAAATGCTTATGCCAGTCGGCGCGATCCGTACCGCTGCCGCTAGCCTTTTCCGCAACCCGATAGCACATCCAACGGCGATGTTGAAATTTGACGAGGTGCGCAAGCTGGGTGTGCGTTATGGAATCGACTTTCTGAAAGCTGTTCCAGCGAAAAATAGCATTGAAGTAAAAAGCCTTGCCGAAGACTATTTTATGTTTGGCCAACTTGCCATTCTAGGTAAATGCACGAATGTGCCAAACAAGCTGATTCGTTATCGCTGGCACGGCAACAATGTCAGTGCAATGAAGTTCGAAGAACAAATGG
>AEPR01000202.1 GCA_000195205.2 Oxalobacteraceae bacterium IMCC9480
ATCCGCTATCGATCTGGCGCAGCGTGGCGGTGATTTCGGTGGTGCTTAATGTGTTGTTGCTGTATTTGCTGGTGCTGCGCTGACATGCTCTCCATGCTCAGACGGGTCGGCTAAGTGCGCCACCGCACGACAATCCCCGATCAATGCGCAGATGATGATGGTCCAATTACTGCAATGTGAAGAGGACCTATGGCCTATCAAAGCACCAATCCCTATGACGGAAAAGTACTGGAACGTTTTACCGAACTCGATGGCGCACAACTCGAAGCCCGGCTGGCACTGGCCGCTAGCTGCTTCACGACCTGGCGCACCACCAGCTTTGCCGAACGCCGCACCGTGCTGGCCCGTGCCGCCACGCTGATGCGCGAACGCCGCGACGAATTCGCGACCCTGATCACCCTCGAAATGGGCAAGTTGATCGACCAGAGCCGCGGCGAAGTCGAGCTCAGCGCAGCGATCCTTGACTACTACGCCGACCACGCCGAAGAGTTCTTGGCCACTGAAAAGCTGCCCGTCAAAACCGGCGAAGCCATCGTCGAAAGCGCACCGGTCGGCGTGCTGTTCGGCGTCGAGCCATGGAATTATCCTTACTACCAGATCGTCCGTTTTGCTGCGCCTAACCTGATGGCCGGTAACGTCGTGATGGTCAAGCATGCGTCGAACGTGCCGCAATGCGCACGCGCATTCGAGCAGCTGATGGCCGAAGCCGGTGCCCCGGCCGGTGCCTACACCAACCTGTACATTTCGAAAGACCAGGTCAGCCAGGTCATCGATGATCCGCGCATCAAGGGCGTGGCACTGACCGGCAGCGAAGGCGCCGGTGCAATCGTCGCGGCACGCGCCGGACAGAACCTGAAAAAAACCACGATGGAGCTTGGCGGTAGCGATGCCTTCATCGTGCTCGATGATGCCGACCTCGACGAAGCCGTCAAGCAAGGTGTGATCGGCCGCATGGGCAATGCGGGTCAGGCCTGCACGGCCTCAAAACGCTTCATTGTTGTCGAGTCGCTGGCCGACCGTTTTCTGGCGCAATTCATGGCCGCGCTGGCCGCCTTCAAGCCGGGTGATCCGATTGATCCGAAAACCAACCTGGGACCGCTGTCATCGCAAGAGGCGCTCGACAAACTGCTTGATCAAGTCAAGCGCGCCGTCGCTGCCGGTGCCAAAGCCGTGGTCGGTGGCGAGCGCGCCGATGTGCCGGGTGCCTTCATGCAACCGACCATCCTGACCGACATTGACAAGACCAACCCGGCCTACAAGGAAGAGTTCTTTGGTCCGGTCGCACTGTTCTTCCGCGTCGCCGATGAAGCCGCCGCGATCGCGCTGGCGAATGATTCGCCGTACGGTCTGGGCGGATCGGTGTTCACGAAGGATATCGAACGCGGCAAGCGGGTCGCCAGCCAGATCGATACCGGCATGGTGTTCATCAACAAGCCGAACATCACAACGCCGGATTTGCCATTTGGCGGCGTCAAGAATTCCGGTTACGGACGCGAACTGTCGCGCGCCGGGATACAGGAATTCGTCAACAAGAAGCTGATTCGGGTGGAGTAAGTCCGTCCTGACTGCGTGACGCGTTCACGCAGTCCCGTCAAAAAGCCACCTGCTTATCGCGGTGGCTTTTTTTATGGGCGATGCCGGCGCGCTCACGGCAATGGCGATGTGAGCAGACAACGGAACCAGCGCAGGAGAGGGGCCACTCACGTGCAGTTCACTTTATCCATGCCAAATATTCGGTGCGGTTTGCGCTGTGTATTCACATTCGTTGAGAAATTTCCATGAAATTTAATATTCTAAAAAGCTGTTTTCCTGTGCGTGGTAATCAGCCGACGGCTGCCCAAACGGCATCACCACGACCATCACTACCGAGGCAGGAGCCCAGGGGAACAGCCGGTCCGCTCGCTGGGGTGAAAAGGTTCCTAACCTGGAAGAAGTCCGGAACGCCAGAACGGGTCGACGAAGGTAGCCGCGCTGGCATTAGCACGGGGCCCCTGGCACTCCCCTCCAGTCCACTTTCCAGCCACGGCTCATCTCGGCCGACAACACCACGACCTGAGTCCGGATTGCTAACTGCCGCTGGTGCCGCAATACCGATATCGTCCTTGGAACGCGAAGTACTAGAACAACCAATACCCAATCCCATACCCCCCGAATCATCGTCCGGCTCATCCGGCACCGGCACGCCAGCCAGCAACGATAGGGATAATTTCGAGCGCATCAGCTCGCCGCAGTCCAGCGACGGAACAGCCAGCCTCACCCTATCAACGACAGGCTCGCGGCTTCCCTCCAGTGATACGCCATCTACGCCGAGGAGTGAACCGGAGCCAACCGGGCTGCTTATCCAAGACCTTCCATGGGCGCAATCTTCTTCTGACGTAAACCGCAGATCGAATTCGGGCGAGCTCACCGACAAACTCACCAAAATGATGGATCTTCGGCTCAGTGATGATTCGAAGCCCGCTGATGAGCTGCCCACCATGACCCGGACAACAGAAGCCGGCCCGTCCGGTTTGCGAGCCATCCCCGAAGAGACCGCATCACAACAAAGTGCATCCAGCTCCACACCGGGCGGGGGAACTGGCGACACCGCCTCGCGCGCCCTGCCAATACCGATTAGCCATGGCACACAACCCGCCAGCGACGCTACCAATTCCCCGACGTTGGGAGAGCGGATCACTGCGGCGATGGCGCATGTTGTCGATTGCAGAGGCCGCGTTAGTAATGCATTACAGCCGCCCTCGATCGCTCAGATCGCGAAGTCACGAAGTGACCGGCAGACGCAGGAAGCCTTCGCTGCAATTCGCGAAGTCGACAGTTACAGGGATAGGCTCGACAACCAGCTGGAGGCACTCCAAACTCGCTTGCAGTTTCTCGAACAGCGCAACACTTCGCCATCGCAAGACATATCGTCAACAGATCTTGAGGCAGAATTGACGCAAATTCGGCAATCCGCGGATGAGGCTTTCGCAGCAGCACAACAGTGTAAAGAGACGATCATCACGTCACTCAATACCGCGCCCGGACCGGAGTCGGAGTCGGAGTCGGCAACCCCACAACGCGCTGCCGCAGTGCCTACGACATCGCAATTGCCGCAGCCGGGCACGTCGGCTTTTCAGGGTTTTGCTGTACACGGACCAATAAGTAGCCTGGACATGCGCTTAGGCGACAAGCCAGCCGCTCCCAAAACAAGCGAAATCACGTCGCTTCGGTCGAGCGACTCATTCACGTTCCCCGTTGTACCTCAGCCAGAAACAGTCCCTGCGTCGCCGATGGATTCGAAAGTCCATTTATTTTTCTCCATGAAAAACGAACTTGCCCGTACTGAATCGCGGATATCGCAGTTTATTGACAGCGTTGCACCCGATGACAACAACGCCAGTTACCGCAATACCGTCTTCGCGATACAGCGCCTGCAATTCAAAATGGAAAGACTGCGGCAAGAACCGCCGGACACCAGTAACGAAGGTCTGGCGCTCACGGCAAGAAAAATCCATGCGATCTGCGATGAAACCCAGTCGCTGGTAAAACAAGCCAAGGCGACGATTGCCACCGAACTGAAGGTGTGGGAGCAATCGCGGCAGAAAATGCTGAACAGAGGACGCCTACGCAGTGTCATCCAGAAAACGTACGACCAAGCACTGGGGAAATGGGAAGGCGAACCCAAGCACATCAAAAAGCTGGCAGCTAATCCGATCCATGCGGCAAACCAATTCACAGCGATGACTAAGCTGCTGGCGTTGCTGAATGATCTGGAGGATCCACCAACGAAACCCCCGTCGCCGCATCCAGCTGCACGTCCAGCCATGCGTCCCCAACTGCTTGGCCGCAGAACA
>AEPR01000201.1 GCA_000195205.2 Oxalobacteraceae bacterium IMCC9480
GCGCGTCCCTGATGGCGCACCAGGATGTTCTCGGTGACCAGTTCGTCGATGGCCTTGCGCAGCGTGCCGATCGACACCGCGAATAATTTGCAGAGTTCTTTTTCCGCCGGAATCAGTCCGCCCGGTTTCCATTCGCCGATGGCGAGAGCCGCCAGTATCCGGCGCTTGACTTCCTTGTAGAGGGGTAGGCCGGGAGTGGCTGACGGATCGAATGGTTGCATGGCGAGTACTCGTGAAAAAGGTGGCGGGCCGTGACCGGCTCAAGCCCGGATGACGAATAGTATCAGGCTGCACAAGTAATGGTCTGTGTCATATAGCTGACATTGATGAATTTATTTTGTACGGCGGCCCGGCAATTCGGCGCAAATATATATGAATGATATAGGTCATATAGTTGACTTAAGCAATCGGTGCCACTAAGATCAGGGCGTTCGAGTGCGCTGCCATCGAGGCTTCGATCCGGTGCCCGACCCGCATACCCCCTTCAATTTCAGGAGCAGACCATGATTCATGTTGTATTGCACGACGCTAAAGATACGGTGGCAGTCGCTGTCGTCGAAGGTATCCGGGCCGGGTCCGACCTGACCGCGTGGATCATGGATGACGACCGCATGATCTCGCTCAAGGCCCTGCAGGACATTCCGATCGGCCACAAGATCGCGCTCAAAGACATGGCGGTCGGCGACACGGTGTTCAAGTACGGCATCGACATCGGCAAGGTGGTGGTCGCGGCCAAGGCCGGCGAGCACGCCCATGTCCACAACATCAAGACCAAACGCTGGTAAGCAAGCATCCCGGCACGCCAGGCTTTCCGCTTCACTGCATCCACGCACCAGAGGACACACCATGATCAGCAAAGACTCCACCTTCCAGGGCTATCGCCGCGAAAACGGCCGCGTCGGCATCCGCAACCACGTCATCATCCTGCCGCTTGACGACTTGTCGAACGCCGCCTGCGAAGCCGTCGCCAATAACATCAAGGGCACGATGGCGATTCCGCATCCGTATGGCCGGCTGCAATTCGGCGCTGATCTTGACCTGCATTTCCGTACGCTCATCGGCACCGGCTCGAACCCGAACGTCGCCGCCGTCGTGGTGATCGGCATCGAGGACAGTTGGACCCGCAAGATCGTTGACGGCATCGCCGCCACCGGCAAGCCGGTCATCGGCTTCGGCATCGAAGGCTATGGCGATCACGAGACCATCCTGAAAGCTTCGAAAGCAGCCCGCGAGTTCATGCAGAACGCCTCCGAAAAGCAGCGCGAAACCTGCCACGTCAGCGAACTGTGGGTTTCGACCAAGTGCGGCGAAAGCGACACCACCTCCGGCTGCGGTGCCAACCCGACCGTCGGCAATGCCTTCGACAAACTGCACGCGATCGGCAGCACGCTGGTGTTCGGCGAAACCACCGAACTGACCGGCGGCGAAGACATCGTCGCGGCGCGCTGCATCAACGATGAAGTGCGCAAGCAGTTCATGTTCATGTTCGACCGCTACCAGGATGTGATCAACCGCTACAAGACCTCCGACCTGTCGGACTCGCAGCCGACCAAGGGCAACATCGCCGGCGGCCTGACCACGATCGAAGAAAAAGCGCTCGGCAATATCCAGAAAATCGGCAAAAAATGCACGGTCGACGGCGTCATCGACAAGGCCGAAATGCCGACCCATCCGGGGCTGTGGTTCATGGATTCGTCCTCGGCTGCCGCCGAGATGGTGACCTTGTGCGCGGCTTCCGGCTATGTAGTGCATTTCTTCCCGACCGGGCAGGGCAACATCATCGGCAACCCGATCCTGCCGGTCATTAAGCTATGCGCCAATCCGCGCACGGTGCGATTGATGAGCGAGCACATCGACGTCGATTGCTCCGGCTTGCTGCAACGGGACATCACGCTCGACCAGGCCGGCGACAAGCTGCTCGACATGATGCTGGGCACCGCCAATGGTCGCCTGACCGATGCCGAAGTGCTGGGCCACCGCGAGTTCGTGCTCACGCGCCTGTACGAAAGCGCCTGATCCGCAGCCCCGTGCAAGTCGTCAAAAGGAGACCCGATGAAAATAGTCATTGCCGAATTCATGGATGAAGTTGCCGTCGCCACTTTGCGCGCGCGTTTCGACACCCGTTACGAGCCGACGCTGGTCGATCGCCGTGCCGAATTGCTGCCGCTGCTGGCGGGGGCGTCGGCTCTGATCGTGCGTAACCGCACGCAGGTCGACGCGGCGCTGCTGGAGGCGGCGCCAAGCTTGCGCGTGATCGGCCGGCTTGGTGTCGGGCTCGACAATATCGACGTGCCGGCCTGCACTGCGCGCGGCATTACCGTCATCCCGGCGACCGGCGCGAATGCCGGCGCAGTGGCCGAATACGTGCTCGGCACCGCGATGGCGCTGCTGCGGCTGGCCTACACGCGCAGCACCGAAACCGCTGCCGGCGAATGGCCGCGTGCGGCCTTGTCGAGCGGGCGCGAAATCGCCGGCAAGACGCTGGGCCTGATCGGCTTTGGCGGCATCGGCCAGCTCACGGCGCGGCTGGCGCAAGGCCTGGGCGTGAACGTCATTGCGCATGATCCGATGATCGATGACGCGGCACCGGTCTGGCAGCGCACCGGCGTGGTGGCGACGCCTCTTGCGGTGTTGCTGGCGCAGTCAGACATCATCTCGCTGCATGTGCCGCTGACCACGCAGACCCGCAATCTGATCGACCATACTTCTCTGGCGCGCATGAAGCCGGGTGCGCTGCTGATCAACAGTGCGCGCGGTGGCATCGTCGATGAAGTCGCACTGGCTGCGGCGCTGCGTTCGGGTCATCTGGGCGGCGCGGCGATTGATGTGTATGACGAAGAACCGCTGGTTGCCGGTACCGCGTTCGCGGGTCTGGCGAACCTGATCCTGACGCCGCATATCGCCGGCGTCACGCTGGAATCGAACGTCCGTGTCAGCGCGCTGATTGCCGAGCGCGTGGCCGCGCAGTTGCTGACCCCGGCGCAGAAATAAGCCCGCGACGGATCTTCCGTGCACCCCTCTCAAGAAAGCTGCCATGCCCACCTGTACCCTCGATGAATTGACCCGGCTTGCCACGAAAGCGCTGCAACACGCAGGAGCCAGTCACAGTGCGGCGACCGCCGCGGCACAGGCGCTGGTGGCGGCCGATGCGCAGGGGCTGGCATCGCATGGCGTCTCGCGCATCCCGCAATACGCGACCTTCCTGCGCAACGGCCGCACCGACACGACGGCCGTGCCGCGCATCGTGCAATCGAAAGGCGGCAGCTGCCTGGTGGATGCGCAATGCGGGATGGCCTACGAGGCTTGTGCATTGGCGACGCAGACCGCGATCACCCGCGCCCGCGAATTCGGCATTGCCTGTGCCGGCGTCACCAATAGCAATCACTTCGGCGCGGCAGCGGTGCATCTGGAGCACATCGGCCAGGCCGGGCTGGTCGGTCTGGCCTTCAGCAATTCGCCGGCGGCGATGCCGGCCTGGGGCGGCAAGACCGCGCTGTTCGGGACCAATCCGGTGGCCGCGATTTTTCCGCGTCGCGATGCCGATGCCTTGCTGATCGACCTGGCCTTGAGCGAAGCGGCGCGCGGCAAGATCATGCTCGCCGCCAAAGAGGGCCGGCCGATTCCGCCGGGCTGGGCGGTCGACAAGGACGGCCAGCCGACTACCGATGCAAAAGCGGCACTGGCCGGCTCCATGCTGCCGGTTGGCGGCGTCAAGGGCGCGATGCTGGCCTTGATGGTCGAGCTGCTGGCGGTCGCATTGACCGGTGCGGCATTCGGTTTCGAAGCCGATTCGTTCTTCGCCGATGCCGGCAACCAGCCGCGTCTTGGCCAGCTGTTTCTGGTCATCGATCCCGGTGCGCTGGCGGGGTCCGACAGGTATTTCTCGCGTATCGAAACACTGATCGCGATGATGCTGCAGGACGAGGCAGTGCGCCTACCCGGCGAGCGGAGGCGCGCCTTGCTGGCGGCGGCCACGCGCGACGGTGTCGTCGTATCGGATGCGCTGTACCGGCAGATCACGACCTTGGCGGCGGGTGCCGGATAAACAGGGCGGGGATTCCCATCAAACCGGGTACTGATGGTGCGTTGCTGGTTCGGGAAATCCGCCGGCTCGGCATTGGCGGGGCGCTCTCACAGGCAAGATGGGGCTGTGGATCTTGTAGGGTGGGCACGGTCTCTTGTGCCCACG
>AEPR01000200.1 GCA_000195205.2 Oxalobacteraceae bacterium IMCC9480
ATACCGGTATTAGCGATAAAGAATTACTTGAAATGCACGAAGCGGGTGTGCGTGGATTACGCATCAATACTCTTTTCGGTGGTGGCGTCAATTTCGATGCACTGGAAAAACTCGCACCCCGGGTGGAAGAAATGGGATGGAATATGCAATTCTTGATGGATGCGCGTCAATTACCCGAACTCATGCCCAGAATGCGCGCCCTGCCATGCACCTGCGTGATTGACCACATGGGACATATGCCGATGCCTGTCGGATTGGATGAGCCGGGAACCCAGGCACTTTTTAGCCTGGTAAAAGACCATGGTTTTTGGGTCAAATTATCCGGCGCTTACCGGATGTCCGGGCTTTATCCAGAATTTTCGGATGTCACACCATTGGCTAGGGCATTGATTGATCTTGCCCCGGATCGCATGGTGTGGGGAAGTGATTGGCCACACGTCGCCATCAAACGTATGCCCGATACCGGACATATGCTGAACCTCTTGCAAACATGGGCCCCGGATGAAAAAGTGAGAAATAAAATTTTAGTGGATAACCCCGCAGCCTTGTACGGCTTTTAATGATCAAACCACGTTAACAAGGAAACCCATATCCTTCCTTTTGAATATTTATTGAGGTCCTTGTAATTAAATAAAGAAATACATAATTAAAATAATATACTGGAGATAATATGAGTTGGTATTCCGATCTAAATCGCACCGAGAAACGAACTTTCATTGCAGCCTTCGGAGGATGGGCATTAGATGCACTGGACTTCATGGTATTTACTTTTGTGATCGCCACACTGATGCATCTGTGGGGAATCAGCAAAGCAGAAGCCGGCATGCTTGGTACCGTCACGCTGTTATTTTCTGCAATTGGCGGCTGGTGTGCAGGGATACTGGCAGATCGCTATGGCCGCGTAAAAGTTTTACAGATCACCATTATCTGGTTCACGGTCTGTACCGTGTTAATCGGATTTGCACAAAATGTGGAACAAATTTTTGTGTTGCGCGCTCTTCAAGGATTAGGTTTTGGCGGTGAATGGGCAGTCGGTTCTGTCTTGATGGGAGAAATAATCCGCTCCGAGCATCGCGGAAAAGCCGTCGGTACCGTGCAAAGCGGATGGGCAGTTGGCTGGGGAATTGCGGCCTTGCTATACACCGCAGCATTTTCATTTTTACCCGAAAATTACGCATGGCGCGCCATGTTCTGGGTGGGCATCATTCCTGCGCTGCTGGTCGTTTATATCCGAAAGCATGTTCCCGAGCCTGAAGTATTCAAAAGAACGCAGGCCATCCAAGCTAATTCTGCCGACAAAATATCCGCATGGGCGATATTTTCTCCAAAGATGATAAAGACCACTTTGCTGGCTGCTGTCTTATGCAGTGGGATTCAAGGTGGCTATTATGCAATTACCACCTGGCTGCCTACTTTTCTTAAAACCGAACGCCATTTATCAGTGATTGGCACAGGTGGCTATTTGATTGTTATTATCACAGGTTCCTTTATTGGCTATCTGATTGGTGCGTATCTGACAGACCGCATCGGCCGGAGAGCGAATATTCTGATATTTACTGTGCTTTCAGGTATCAGCGTCTATCTTTACACGCAGATTGAATTAACGAATACCCAGATGTTATTTATGGGCTTTCCACTTGGCATTGCTGCCTCCGGTATTTTTAGCGGAGTCGGCGCTTATCTGACCGAGTTATTCCCTACAGCGATTCGCGCAACCGGCCAAGGATTTGCCTATAATTTCGGCCGGGGAGTTGGCGCTTTATTTCCGACCTTGGTCGGATATATCAGCCAATCGCATAACCTGGCTTATGCAATCGGATTATTTGCCGGCAGTGCCTATCTAGTTGTTTTCTTTACTGCACTTTTACTGCCGGAAACCAAAGGACGCGATCTGGATTGGGGTGATGATTTATTTAAAAAGAGTTAATTTTAAATTCCCTACGTCGTCATTATTTAAATGTAACTGAACTTCAATAAGCTGCCCCGTCAATCCGGACGATGGCAGCTTATTGATTTACTGATGCAACGGTTTCACTACGCATTACACGTACTAATCAATACCGGATTTGGGAGAAGTCATGGATCGTGTCGACTGTATTGTCATCGGCGCCGGCGTCATCGGATTGGCCATTGCGCGCGCAATGGCCATGGCCGGACGCGATGTCATCATTATTGAAGCCGAAAACGACATCGGCAGCGGCAACAGTTCCCGCAACAGCGAAGTCATTCACGCGGGCATTTATTACCCGCCCGCATCGCTGAAAGCGCGATGTTGCGTGGCCGGTCGCGAGCACCTTTATCGCTACTGTGAGCAACATGCGATTGCCCATCGACGCTGCGGCAAACTGATCGTGGCCACCAACAGCGCACAACATGCAGGGCTTGATCGCATTGCCGCGCGTGCTCAGGCCAACGGTGTCGGGGATGTGCAGCGCTTGAGCGGCGCCGAGGCGCAAGCGATGGAGCCACAACTGCGTTGCACGGCGGCCCTATTTTCCCCGTCGACCGGCATCATCGACAGCCACGGGTTGATGACACAGCTATTGGCGGATGCCGAGGCAGCGGGCGCTTCGATTGCCTTTCAGAGCGAAGTCGTCGCTGCCCGCGTTGGTAGCGGGGAACTTGTTCTGGACGTCGTGACACGCGATGGCGAGGCCTTGAGCCTCTTGGCCAGCCTGGTCATCAACGCGGCAGGATTGGCGGCACCGCGCATCGCGCGCCACTTCAAGGGATTGCCGGAGCACTTTGTCCCGACGGCTTTTTACTCCAAGGGGAATTATTTTTCGCTTGCCGCCAAAGCGCCCTTTTCGACGCTGATCTATCCGCTGCCGGAAGCCGGTGGCTTGGGCGTACACCTGACGCTCGACCTGGCCGGCCAGGCACGCTTCGGACCGGATGTCGAATGGCTGGCTATTGCCGACGACAGGGAGATTGATTATTCAGTCGACAGTCATCGTGCCGACGGTTTTTATGCCTCGATCCGGCACTACTGGCCGGCCTTGGCGGATGGCGCGCTGCAACCCAGTTATGCCGGCGTACGTCCGAAGCTGACGAACGGAAAAGACGACGTCGACTTTTGCATCCAAGGCCCGGCCACGCACGGCATTCCCGGCTTGATCAATCTGTTTGGCATCGAGTCGCCCGGGCTAACCGCATCGCTGGCCATCGCCGCGCACGTGTGCGATCTGGCTGGCGTGGTCGATACCCGACCGGCGACGGAAGGCGGCAGGCCGGAGGTAAAATAGCGGCCCGCGCAAACAGGCCAACCGGCTCCATGCGCAGACCAGGGGAAAGCCATACCTTCGACAATTCACACCACGCAAGTTCTCATTGCCGGCGGCGGGCTGGCCGGCATGGCCGCGGCCTTACGGCTGGAGCAAGCCGGCATTCCTTACCTATTGCTGGAGGCGCAGGCGCGCCTGGGCGGGCGCATTTTTTCGCAGCCGGTGGCAGCTGATGCCGGATTCGGCGTCGATCTGGGACCGACCTGGTTCTGGCCGCATCAGCAGCGCATGCGACGGCTGTGCGCCGAACTGGGGTGCAAGGCCTTTGAGCAGCATGTCGCAGGCGATGTGCTGTATCAGCAGAGCAGCACACAGCCGGTGCAACGCAGCCAGGCCGGACAAGGCATGCTGTCCTACCGGATCGAAGGCGGGACGCAGTCGCTGATTGCGGCGCTCGCAGCGCGGCTGGATCCGGCCCGCTTGCAGCGCAGCTGTCCGATCACGAAGATCACCCACGACGATGAGGGCTGGACCATCAGCGCGACAGCCGCCGATGGCAGCGCACCACGACAGTTCCGGGCGCAGCATCTGGTGCTGGCCGCGCCACCCCGCAAACTGCTGGACATTGCCGGCCTGTCGCCGTGCCTGCCGGCGGGCCTGCCCGCTGCGCTGGCGGCGACGCCAACCTGGATGGCGGCGCAAGCCAAGTTCGTGGCGGTCTATCCGGCACCGTTCTGGCGACAGGATGGCTTGTCCGGACAAGCCTTCAGCCGGGTCGGCCCGATGGTCGAAATCCATGACGCATCGGCCACCACCGACACCGGCTTCGCCCTGTTCGGTTTTATCGGCGTGCCCGCCGGCGTGCGCAGCCAGCATGCCGCCGAGGTGCTGCAGGACGCCTGCCTGCGCCAGCTGGTCAGCGTGTTCGGTGCACAGGCCGCAACACCGGACGTGTCCTACCTGAAAGACTGGGCGCAGGATGCGTGGATCGTCAGCGAGCAGGATATCGGCGAATCACCGCGTCATCCCGAGCTCGACCTGTCGCGCTGGTTGCCGCAGTTGCGGCGCCTGCAGCTGCATCTGGTGGGCAGTGAAGTTGCGCCGGAAGAAGGTGGTTATCTCGAAGGAGCGCTGGGTTCGGTCGAGGCGTTCAGGCGTAGCCCGGGGCTGTTTTCCCGGGACTGATGCCGGCGTCTACACCTGTCGGTAAGCAGTGCATTCGGCGCAATGCCCTGCGGTTATTGCA
>AEPR01000199.1 GCA_000195205.2 Oxalobacteraceae bacterium IMCC9480
CGTCAAGACGTTGCTCGTGAGGCGCTTACCATTGAGTGCGAGCACGGTCGATTTGAAACGCGAGCCGCTACATGTAGGGGGCGGTATGCAATTTTCAGACGAAATCCGGTTTTATGAATACATGAATTATGGTCGTTATGCCAAGCACGACTTGTATTGCGACTGTTGCTAACGTTGGGGTGGGCTGTCGATACGCCATCCCGCTGTATTCAAGGTGAGTGCATCAAGTCTTCGGCAGACAACGTTGTCTCATCTTCTGTCGAGTGTATTGCGTCAGGAAATCGTGTCAACGCATTGCGTATGAACTGATTTTCATAATGGCGATTTCGACGGCTTTTTTTCGCTATCGCGCGCTTGCCGAGCCGCTTGTCAACAATCACCTCACCAAGTCGACTCAGATCGTCAAGACTTCCAATATCGGTCGGGGAATTTCGTTTCATGGCAGGGCGTGCATAATTTTTCTAGAAGTGATCAATAACAATATCAACCTAGTCTTTGACCATACTACACTCGGGTTGGTTAGATGTGGCAATCCAAACGAAGACACAATACTAACGCGGCAAGAAGCATTCTGGTAACTAGAATTCATCTACCGATAAGTTTGCTAAATTAGGAGTCGACGCCGGAACCGCCGAAAATTCCGTCACCGTGACAATACGCAAATGAAAACCTGTATGTAATTCAGCATGAACAACGTTCATAAAACGAGTAAAAACTGATCCGGAGTTAAACAAGTTGGCGGACAACTTTCCGGATGCATTTCATGACGACTCAGACCGACTACACTGAACAATATCGTTCCTGAATTTCGGCATCATCGAGCAAGTCCAGCGCAGCAGCCTCGTGCACTATCTGGCCCTGGTCCATGATGTAGGCGCGGTCCGAGATGGCCAGCGCATGTTCTACACTTTGCTCGACCAGCAGTATCGTCACACCTTTGTTTTTGAGTAGCATGAAGTATTCGAACATCTCATCAACCAGTTTGGGCATGATTCCTTCACTCGGTTCGTCGAGCATGATCATCGTCGGCTTGGCGGCCATGGCACGGGCGATCGCCAGCATCTGTTGTTCGCCGCCAGACATCGTTGTGGCATCCTGTTTCAGTCGCTCTTTCAAACGAGGGAAAGTCTCTGCGATTTCTTCCACTATTTCGCGCGTTCGCTTGCGGCCGTCCGGTGAGGCGATGACGCCAAGCTCGATGTTTTCCATGACAGTGAGACCGGCAACGATGCGCCGTTCTTCAAACACAAAAGCCAGCCCCTGGTGAAATCGCTGGTGCGCCGGCGTGGCAAGAATATCGATACCGTTAAAGCGCACCTGGCCGGCAGTTCGTTTGAGCAGGCCCATGATGCTTTTCATGGACGTAGTCTTGCCCGCGCCGTTGCGTCCGATCAGCGATATGACCTCCCCTGGCATCACATGAAAATCAATGCCCTGCAGGATATGACTTCGATCGTACCAAGCATGCAATTTTTCCACGGACAGGAGTGCTGAAGGCGCTGCTGGTGAAACTATTGTCGTTTGCGTCATTGATGTCATCAGTGATTCCCCTTGCCCAAATAGACGCGCTTAACTTCTTCGTTCGCGCGGATGTCATCGGGCGTACCCTGCGCCAACAATTGTCCCTGGTGCAGTACGATGATGCTGTCGCTAACGCCCATGATTAGCTTCATCTTGTGTTCAACGAGGCCGATTGTGCGATGCTCCAACAGTTTAAGTATCAGGTTCATAATCATGCGGGTTTCTTCTGGACTCATGCCGGCCGTTGGTTCATCAAGCAGCAGTAGCTTGGGATCACAGGCCAGTGCCAAAGCGATTTCCAGGCTGCGTTGTTCACCATGGGCAAGGTTTCCTGCACTCTCAGTACGCCGGTCTTGTAGGCCAACGAGCTCGAGCAGTGATTCAGCGCGTTCTACCCATTCAAGATGCTTGCTGCGCGGCGTCCATAAATCGTAAGTGCTATGCAGCGATTGCACTGCAACCCTCACGTTTTCAAGCACGCTGAGTGCGGGGAACAGATTCGTGATCTGAAACGACTTTGAAATGCCTATTTTGGCAAACTGATGTTGTTTCAGGCCGACGATGTTTTTTCCATCGAACAAAATCTCACCTGATGTTGGAGGGAAACCACCCGACACCATATTGAAAAATGTCGATTTCCCCGCACCGTTAGGTCCAATAATAGCGGTCAGCTTACCTCGTTGAAAATCGACGTTGACATCTTTATTGGCCGTGAATGCACCAAATTTTTTGGTCAGATTTCTAGTGCTAAGGAGTGATGTACCGGTCATTTTTTGTACCATGCCAGGAAAGTACCCCAGATCCCTTTCGGGAAAAAAAGTACCAGAATAATGAAGATGACACCAACTATCAGTTGCCAACGTTCGGTAATGCCAGTGACGATATGCTCGATGGCGATGAATATGCCTGCACCTAAAAACGGTCCAAAGAACGTCCCCATGCCGCCAAGCAGCGTCAACATCATGACTTGGCCCGAGGTGTGGTACGACAGACTGTCTACCGATACGGTTGACAGATTAATAGCGTTGAGTGCACCGGCCAAGCCGCAAATCATGCCCGACACCACCAGCGACAAGAGCCGAGCGCGTTCGACGTTAATGCCGCAGGCGCGTGCGCGATTTTCATTTTCACGCAACGCCTCCAGTACCGAACCAAAGGGTGAATTCAAAATGCGTGCGATCAGCCAGATCGCTACCGAAACAAAGCTGAGCATGAAGTAGTACTTCACCAGCGGGTTAAGCAGGTCCAGTTGCACGACACCCAGATCAACGGTATTTATATTGACACCGCGCAAGCCATTGTCTCCACCGGTAATCGACGTCGCGTGAAAAAACAAAAAGTACACGCACTGCGCCAGCGCCAGTGTCACCATCGCAAAATAAATGCCCCGAGTACGCATCGCCAGCAATCCCATGGCAAGTGCAATTAAGCCCGCCAGCGCAATACCAAACAGGATGGCCAATGGCCAGCCTATGCTGTATTTCGCAATCAGGATGCCGCAGCCGTAGGCACCTGAGCCAAAGAATGCGGCGTGACCGAAAGAAAGTTTGCCGGTATAGCCAAAGGTCAGGTTGTAGCCAGCGGCAAACAAGCCGAACAGCAAAATGTTGATAGCCAAGGAGTGGAACGGAAACACCAATGGAAACACTGCCAGCAACGCCATCACGGCAGCGGCAGGATGGCGTACCAGCTGATTGGCGAATGCTGTCGCAAAAGGACTTTTAAATGATTTTATCGGTTTCATCATCGGATCAGCTCATTAAACCTTTTTGGCCGAACAGCCCATTAGGCTTAAATATCAGCGTTATCGCCATCAAGGCGAACATGGAAAATTCGGCCAGTTCTGGCTGGAACAACGTCGTGAAGCTAACCACGACACCAAGCAGCAGTCCTGCGGCAACAGCACCACCAAGGGATCCCATCCCGCCCACGACGGTGATGACGAATGCTTCAATCAGGATCGGCGCTCCCATCTCAGGTGAGACGCCGCGCATCGGCGCTGCCAGCAGTCCTGCCAAACCGGCAATGGCGCTACCAATGCCAAAAATCACCAGCCAAACATTCGAGATGTTGATGCCCAGTACCCGTAACACCAAAGGGTCGCGCGCGCCGGCTCGCACGATCAGGCCAAAACGGGTTTTTTCTATGAATAGCCAAAGCGCTAGCAAAATGACGGCCGTGACTGCGATGAGGAAGAGGCGGTAGAGCGGGAACATGCCGACGCCAATATCTACTGCGCCCTGCAGCAGTTCAGGCGTATCAAACTGTTCACCCTGTACGCCAAAAAACAGGCGGGCCAGATCCATCAGCACATAGGCCAGGCCAAAAGTAAGCAGTAGTGGATAGTCAATACCGCGCCCATATAACGGTCTCACCAGAAAACGTTCGACCAACATGCCTATGGCGCCACTGATGACCGGCACAGCGACCATACAAATCCAGAAGTTTCCGGTTCTGGCAAAGACGAATACACCAACATAAGCGCCCACCATAAAAAAGGCTCCATGGGCAAAATTGACGATGTTCAGTAAGCCAAATACCAGCGAGAGCCCGACGCCAACCAAAACGTAAATTGATCCGAGAGCGAGCCCCGTCACGAGCTGCTGTGCAACAAGGTTGAATGTGATTTCCATGGATTGCCGATGTGTGAATGACAAAGCGGACGGCGTGATGAAAACCTGGCATCGCCAGGCTTCCATTCTCGTGAAAAGTATTACGCCTTATGACCCAGTTCGCTGCAGTTACGCAGCTTACTTTCGTCGAAATTTTCAACAGCCAGTATCTTGAAAATGTCCTGATCGTTGGTCGCTGTTGCGCGTTCTTTCGATTCCACAATCAGGACCGATTGCACGGCCTGATTGTCACAGGCGCGATATGCCACATTACCTTTGTAGAAGTCACCCTTCAGGGTCTGCAGGGCGGAAATCACTTTTTCGGTATCCGTGCCACCCGCAGTTTTTGCTGCGGCGAGGACGTTACGTACCCCGGCGTAACCGAGTCCGGCATAATCCGTTGGATAAAGGCCGTTGTGCATTGCCTTGAAACTGTCGTTGAACCGCTTCGAGGAGGCCAGGTTGGCCTCCATTCCCCAGTAGTAGCCGGTGCCGCCGACAATGCCTTCGTAAGCTTTGTGGCCATCGACCATACGACCGTTGTGCATCAGCAGCGGGGCAATGATCTTGAACTGTTTTTTCAGACCGAAATCATTAGCCTGTTTAAAAGCGATCTGCTGGTCGCGGCCAAAATTACACACAATCAAAATATCTGGTTTGAGTGCCAGGATGCGTGGGAAGTAGCTGGAAAAATCAGTCGTACCAAGAGGATGGCGAATGTCCGCCAGCACTTCCATTCCCAGCGATTTGCCGGCAGTCTGAAAGCCTCGCACCATTTCGTGGCCGTAAGCATAATCGGCAGTCAAAAATACGACACGCTTACCCATCTTTGGAAGGGCATAACGCGCTACTGCGCCCGCTGTCATGTGCGGATTGAGACATTCATGAAACGTGTAGCGGCTCCAGTCCTTGGCTTCATTGATCGTGTCTGACTGACTGATCGAGTTGTACAAGATCTGACGCTGCTTAGTGACGTTATTGACCGATAACTGTACCGCAGCGGATACGGATCCGACGATGAAATGCGCCTTGTCCTTGTCAATCAATTCGAGCGTGCGGGTTGCGGCCTCTTGCGGATTGAGTTTGTCATCGCGAATCAGTAACTCTGCCTTGCGACCGTTCAAGCCGCCGGCATCATTGAATTCTTTGATTGCCAGTTCTGCGCCCCGAACCACTGCCTGGGCCTCCGCGGCGAAGGCACCTGTCAGTGGAACCGGAAAACCGACGCGGATGGATTCTGTTTGTGCATACACAAGGCTTGGCAAAACCATACTACCAGCAAGCAGAGAGCTTCCTGTAACAAGTGTTTTCAGTGCCTGACGTCGTGTCTTGTTAATGCTTGATTCACCCACTTTGTCTCCTCCAGATAAAAATAAATGCTTAGATAACAACTATTTTTTATGCGTGGTGACCTCTTAGTAAAAAAGTACAGATCAATCATCGCCTTTGATGCTGATACGGTCTTTTTTCTGTCGGTCTATTTTTTGTGGGAAAGTATTTTCTCCATCGGATTCGATGGTAGTACATTATTTACCCAGTGGTAAATATATTCTTTACTATTTTTATTTCACTTGTTTTGGTGCGATATTGGCCAAGTGCGAGAAGCTTTCGTCTCGCTCATCTGTTCGGTGTGACTAATGCTCTGCAATGCACGTGGGGATGTCAGCTGAAATGGCAGGTGCCAAATATAAAAA
>AEPR01000198.1 GCA_000195205.2 Oxalobacteraceae bacterium IMCC9480
GGCACGATGACCCTGTGCCCACCCTACGAAATACGCACGCGCATCAGCCAATCAGGCCAACTAGCTCAGGCAGCTTGCCGAAACCCCGGCTGCGCGACGAACCTGGCCAGATGATGGTCGGTGTCACCGAGCGTCAGCTCGATGATGGTCAATCGCTTGAAGTGATGCGCGGCGGGCAGCTCGTTGGTGACGCCCATGCCACCGTGCAGCTGGACCGCTTGCTGGCCGACGTATTTCATGGCCTGGCCGATACGGGCCTTGGCCGCCGACACGGTGCGACGCCGTTCGGCCGGGTCGGTCGAAGTCACCTTGACCGCCGCCAGTGTAGCCATCGAGCGCGCCTGCTCCAGATGCATGAACATGTCTGCCATCCGATGCTGCAGCGCCTGGAATTTACCGATCGGTACGCCGAACTGCTGGCGGGTCTTCAGGTATTCCAGCGTCGCCTGATTCAGTGATTCCATCACGCCCACCGCTTCGGCGCACAGCAAGGAGATGCCATAGTCGGTTGCTGCATCGAGGATGTCCCAGCCTTCACCGGCCGCCCCCAGCAAGGCGCTGGCAGGCACTTTCACATCGGTGAAGGTGACGTCCGCCGCACGCTGGCAATCAATCGTGCGGTAGTCGCGCACCGCGATGCCGTCCGTGGTCGCCGGCAGCACGAACAATGAAATCCCGGCCGTATCGCGCCGCGCGCCCGTGCTGCGTGCCGACACCACCAGCATGCCGGCCTGCGCACCATGGATCACGACCGTCTTGGTGCCATTGAGAACAAAGCCGTCACCGTGCGCAGTTGCCGTCGTCGCGATGTCGAACAGATCGTAGCGCGCCTGCTTTTCGCCCAGCGCGCACGCCAGTTTCAGTGCGCCGCTGGCGACCTGTTCGAGTAAATTATCGTGGCCGCCGGCCAGCTTCAAAAATTGCGCGCCCAGCATCGTCGACCAGTACGGCTCGATCACCAGACCGCGGCCGATTTCATGCATCACCACTTGCATGTCGATGGCCGAACCATTGAAACCGCCCTGCTCTTCGGCCACCGGCAACGCCGTCATGCCCAGTTCGGTCAACGTGGTCCAGGCGATGTCGGATGTGCCGCTGTCGGACAGGACGATCTTCTTGCGCTGATCAAACGTGTAGTCCTTGTCGACCCAGCGGCGCAGGGCATCGGAGAATTGCTGCTGTTCTTGCGTAAAGGTAAAGTCCATGTCGTCCTCACAGTCCCAGAATCATTTGGGTGATGATGTTTTTTTGAATTTCATTCGAGCCGCCGTAGATCGAGGTCTTGCGGTAATTGAAGTAGTACGACGCCAGCGGTGCGGCATCATCATCTTCGGCCAGGCTGTGCTCGCTGCTGCCGTGCAGGAACTCAGGATCGAAGGGCAAGCCGTACGGGCCGACCGCTTCAAGCATCAGCTCGGTCAGCGCCTGCTGGATCTCGGTACCCTTGATCTTCAGCATCGAGGCTTCCGGGCCGGGTCCGCGCTTGGCGTTGTCGAGTGAAATCACGCGCAGCACCGTCACTTCCAGTGCCATCAATTCGATTTCGAGCGAGGCCACCTTGGCCGCAAACACTGCATCATCGAGCAGCGGCGCACCGTTTTTCTGCTGGTCCAGCGCGATGCGCTTCAGAAATTCCATTTCACGCTTGGCACGGCCGACGGCCGCGATGTTGGTGCGCTCGTGGCCGAGCAAATACTTGGCGTAGGTCCAGCCCTTGTTCTCTTCGCCGATCAGGTTTTGCACCGGGACCGAGACGTTATCAAAGAACACTTCGTTCACTTCATGGTCTTCGTCGAGCATGATGATGGGCCGCACCGTGATGCCGGGCGACTTCATGTCGATCAGCAGGAAGGAAATCCCCTCCTGCTTGCGCCCGCCACTGTCGGTGCGAACCAGGCAGAAAATCATGTCGGCATGCTGGCCCAGCGTGGTCCAGGTTTTCTGGCCATTGACGATGTAGTTGTCGCCTTCGCGCTCGGCGCGGGTTTTCAGCGACGCCAGATCGGACCCGGAGCCCGGCTCCGAATAGCCTTGGCACCACCAGTCTTCGCAACTGAGAATGCGCGGCAGGTAGTGCGCTTTTTGTGCGGCATTGCCGAAGGCCATGATGACCGGAGCCACCATGTTCACGCCGAACGGCAGGATGGGCGGGGTGCCGGCGTGGGCACATTCTTCTTCCCAGATGTGGCGCTGGACCGGGCTCCAGCCGGTGCCGCCGTATTCGACCGGCCAGCCGGTGCCGACCCAGCCTTGTTGCGCAACGATCTTGTGCCAGCGCACCAGATCGTCTTTCGACAGGCGCTTGTGATTGAGAACTTTTTGCTGCAAATCAGCCGGCAGATGCTGTTCCAGATAACTGCGGACCATTAGGCGAAAAGCCTCGTCGTCGGTGGTGTAAGTCAAGTCCATGCTGTCTCCTCCTGTTATTTCGGGCGTGCATCATGATGCACGGGTTTTGGGGAGAATAGCACGACCGTTCAATAAAAAATTTTCCGGACTTTTATTAACCAGCTCTCAGAAAAACAGATAACTATTTACCAACGGTTTGGTTTTACTTGTGAATACAAGTTTTAATTTTTTACATGATGAAAATAGCAATTTATTTAACATCTATTAACAAAATATAAATATTTACTGCCGTATATTCCTTTCACCGAAATATCAATTCATCAATTTTTTACCCGGGGAAAAATCATGACGCCATCGAACAGCATTCGCCTGACACTGACTGCAGCCGCAGTCAGTCTTTTGATGGCACATCCTGCAGCACATGCCAAGACCGCGACCATTGAAACGGCCAGCGGCAATGGCGCAGGCCTGATTCTCTCCGCGACCTTGCTGGGAACCTCAGTCGCTACAGCTTCCCTGCCGGGCAGCATCACCGTGCTGGGCAACACCGTGCCAGTCA
>AEPR01000197.1 GCA_000195205.2 Oxalobacteraceae bacterium IMCC9480
GGGCCCTTCGCAAGAAGGGCCTTTTTGCGTTTGGGCGACAGAAAGAAAAGGGACGTAATTGATCCCTCGTTTCAGCGATTGTTAGGCGGAATCGCGATTTATCGACGCACCATCCAATCCACTTTTGAAGATCGGCCGGGCAAATCCACCATCGCGGTCGCTGCAGGCGTAAGTGAAATCACCTTGCCCGCACGAATCACCATAAGACGGGTTGCGCGTAAGCGGATCGCTTCGACGCAATCGCGCGCTTGCAGCACCACCATGTCGGCCTTGCATCCAACGGCAATGCCATAGCCTTCCAATCCAAGTATGGTCGCTGGTGCGGTTGTCACTGCATTGAAGCACGCGCGCATCGCATCTTGTCCGGTCATCTGCGCAACATGCAATCCCATCTGCGCTACTTCCAGCATGTCGGCACTACCGAGCGGGTACCAAGGATCCATCACGCAATCGTGACCGAACGCCACGGTGACCCCTGCTGCCATCAACTCCGGGACACGCGTCATGCCACGACGTTTGGGATAGGTATCGTGGCGACCTTGCAGCGTGATGTTGATCAGCGGATTGGCAATCGCGGCAACGCCAGCTTCACGGATCAGCGGGATCAGTTTCGAGACGTAATAATTGTCCATTGAATGCATCGATGTCAGATGCGAGCCGGTCACCCGACCCTGCAAGCCAAGGCGCTGCGCATGCAATGCCAAGGTTTCGATATGGCGTGACATCGGATCGTCCGATTCATCGCAGTGCATGTCGACACGCAGGCCGCGCGCCGCCGCGAGTTCGCACAGGATGCGAACGGATTCGGCACCCTCGCTCATCGTGCGTTCGAAATGCGGAATGCCACCCACTACATCGACACCCATATCGAGCGCGCGGATCAAATTAGCCAGCGCGCCAGGCGCGCGCAACACACCATCCTGCGGAAAAGCGACCAGCTGCAGGTCGAGGTAAGGCTTCACTTTTTCGCGCACGTACAGCAGCGCTTCAACCGCCAGCAATCGCGGATCACACACATCGACATGCGACCGGATTGCCAGCAATCCTTTGGCCACCGCCCAATCGCAATAAGCGAGCGCACGTTCGACCAGCATCTCCTGTGTCAGTAGCGGCTTGAGTTCACCCCACAGCGCAATGCCTTCGAGCAGCGTGCCCGACTCGTTCACGCGCGGCAGACCATACGACAAGGTCGAATCCATATGAAAGTGGGCATCGACAAATGGAGCCGTGACGAGCTGGCCTTCCACGTCGATGATGCTGTCTGCGGTCGCCGCGAGATGCGGCGTGACAGCAATGATGCGACCGGCTTCGATACCTATATCGATTCCGGTGCGGCCGTCGGCCAAGGTGCAGTTGCGCAGAATCAGGTCCAGCATCGGAGACCTCCCGGAGAGTCGATCGTGCGAACGATGCTAATCGACGGGAGGCTGAACAGCAAGCCGCCCGTCACGGCAGCATTCCGAGTACTTCCTTTTACATCAAATCAAGGTCAGAGCCAACGCCGTCAGGCGTTCTGCATACGCTGTTTCATCAAGCTGCCGTTTTGCCACGCCGCTATCGAAAGCAGCCGTCGCAATCTTCGGCGTCACACTGGTCAGCAGGCGCGGATCCAGCAGCGTCGGCACGATGTACTCGGTACCGAACTGGCTGTCGCTTTGCGCCATTCCTGCCAGTGCGACTACGCAGGCGCGTTTCATGTCCTGATTGATGGTGCTGGCACCTGAATCAAGCGCGGCACGGAACAGGTAGGGAAAGCACAGCGCATTGTTGATCTGGTTCGGATAATCCGAACGCCCGGTGGCGATGATTGCGTCCGGTGCGACTTCGCGTATCAGTTCGGGCCGCAGTTCCGGCTCTGGATTGGCGAGTGCAAAAATGATCGGCTTGGCCGCCATCGTGCGCACATCCTGTTGCGTGAGCAAACCGGGGCCGGACAAGCCGAGGAACACATCGGCACCTTCAATAACCTGCGATAACGTGGTCGCGATGGTGTCCTGCGCCCAAAGCTGTTTTTCGGCAGTCAGCGTGCGGCTGGTCGAGATCACGCCGCGGCTATCGCAGACGATCACATTTTTACGTTGCACGCCGATATCGACCAGCATATCAAGGCAAGCCATCGCGGCTGCACCAGCACCGGAACAGACGACTTTGACGTCGCTGATGGCACGTCCGGTCAGTGCCAGCGCATTGAGCAACCCGGCACCGACAACGATCGCGGTGCCATGCTGGTCATCGTGAAAGACCGGGATCGACAGGCGTTCCCGCAACTTGCGCTCGACATAAAAACACTCGGGCGCCTTGATGTCTTCGAGGTTGATGCCGCCGAAGGTGGGGTGCAAGGCCGCAATAATCTCGACCAGTTTTTCGGGATCCGTCTCATCGATTTCAATGTCAAAGGCATCGACGCCGGCGAACTTCTTGAACAGCACGGCCTTGCCTTCCATTACCGGTTTGCTGGCTAATGCCCCGATGTTGCCCAGGCCAAGTACGGCGGTACCGTTGGTGATGACGGCGACCAGGTTGCCCTTGGCGGTGTACTCGTAGGCCTTGGCTGGTTCCTTCTGAATCGCCAGGCAGGGCGCGGCAACGCCAGGTGAATAAGCCAGCGCCAGATCAGCAGAACTGGTGACAGCCTTAGTCACCTGGATGGCAATTTTGCCGGGTTGACCGAGGGCGTGATAAGCGAGGGCTTGGTGTTCGAATGTAGGCATCTGTTTCAGGTTTTCTGTAAGGTTTTTGCTGCCGATACGGCAGCTCGAAGGGCGAGGAGATAACTGTCAACCCCAAATCCGGCAATCTGGCCTTTGACGATAGCGGCGAAGACCGAGGTGTGGCGGAATGCTTCGCGCGCATGAATGTTCGACATATGCACTTCAACAATGGGCACAGTCAGGATGGCGAGGGCATCACGGATGCCGTAGCTGTAATGGGTCCAGGCACCGGCATTGATGAGGACGGCATCGACACCATCGGCATAGCCCTGGTGGATGCGATCGCACATCGCGCCTTCGCAATTGGTCTGGAAGCTGGTCACTGCGACGCCGAGCTCGTGGCCAAGGTCGTGCAGTTGCTGGTCGATGTCGGCCAGTGTGACGGTGCCGTACTGCAGCGGATCACGCTTGCCGAACATGTTGTGGTTGATACCGTGCAGCATCAGGATGTTCATGGTCGCTTTGCCGGAAAAGAGGAATCGGGAACGTGATTTTACCCGCGCCCGGCCCGGCGGACATGGCTAGCAGTAATACGGTGTGATCAAAGGGCTGCCTGGTGGTGTCAAATCACACCGTTGCTAGCGCCGTCGGCATGCCTCTCACCGCGCTTCAGTATCGGTTTTCCGTTCGCCGAATGAGGTCAACTCAGGCCGAAAACGACGAGCCGCAACCGCAGGTGGATGTGGCCCCCGGATTCTTGATCACGAACTGCGCACCCTCCAGATCATCCTTGTAATCGATCTCAGCACCGACCAGGTACTGATAGCTCATCGAATCGATCAGCAATTGCACGCCATTCTTTTCCATGGTGGTGTCGTCTTCATTGGCAACTTCGTCAAACGTGAAACCGTACTGAAAGCCGGAACAGCCTCCGCCCTGCACGAAGACGCGCAGCTTCAGTTCGGGGTTGCCTTCTTCCTCGATCAACTGGGCCACCTTGGCGGCGGCGTTGTCGGTGAACAGGATAGGGGCGGGCATTTCTGTGATGGCATTCATGGTGAACTCCGGTAAGTATGGCAATCAAATAAACGGTGATGGGTATTCGGGTGCGCGACATCAGCGACGAGATCAGACAAGTCCCGCGCCGGCCGCCTGCAAATCCGCATGGTACGAACTGCGCACCATCGGACCGGACGAGACATTGGCAAAGCCCATTTTCTCGGCCTCTTGCTGGTACATCACGAATCCATCCGGATGTACGTAGCGCTGCACGGCCAGATGACCGCCGGACGGTTGCAGATACTGGCCGATGGTCAGCATGTCCACGCCATGTGCGCGCAGCTCGCGCAGGACTTCCAGGATTTCATCATCGGTCTCGCCCAGCCCGACCATCAGGCCGGACTTGGTCGGAATCGCAGGATGCATCGCCTTGAAGTTTTTCAGCAGGTTCAGCGAATTCTGGAAGTCGGCACCGGGGCGCGCTTCCTTGTACAGCCGCGGCACGGTCTCGATGTTGTGGTTTAACACATCGGGCGGCGCGGTGCCGAGGATGTCCAGTGCCAGTTCAAGCCGGCCACCAAAATCCGGCGTCAGGATTTCGATGCGGGTGGCCGGTGCCGCCGCACGGATCTGGCGTATGCACTCCACAAAATGGCTTGCGCCGCCATCCGGCAAATCATCGCGGTCGACCGACGTGAGCACCACATAGCTGAGCTTCATCAGCGCGATGGTGCGGGCCAGCCTGGCCGGCTCGTCGGCATCGAGCGCATCGGGCCGGCCGGTGCTGACGTTGCAGAAGCGGCAGCGGCGCGTGCACTTGTCGCCCATGATCATGAAGGTGGCCGTGCCTTTGCTCCAGCATTCGCCGATGTTCGGGCAGGACGCTTCTTCGCAGACCGTCACCAGCTGGTTCGCATGGACGATGTCCTTGGTCTCGCTAAACCGGCCCGATGACGCGACCTTGACCCGGATCCAGTTCGGCTTTGGCAGCCGGTCCGACGGCAGTGTCGCGTCGCGCTTGGTTTTGAGCGTGCCGCGCTGTTGATCGGGCCGGTCGCCTGTTGGTGCCGGCAGGATCGATACGACATTCCTGAAAGTGATGGTTTCCACGGTCATGGCAAAACTCTCCTGATGAGTGACTAAACAGCCTGCACGGCAATGTCCGGCTCGATCGAGCGCAGCAGGTTCTCGATACTCGCGAGCGTGCCGCCGATCGAACTCGGGCAGGTACCGCACGCGCCCTGGTAGTGGATGCTCAGCGTATCGCCCGATAGCCCCAGCACGTGCAGATCACCGCCATCGGCTTGCAGCGCCGGACGGATCTGCAGATCGAGCAAGTCAGTGATCCGCGCAAAGCGGTCTTGCTCGTCTTCGCTCATGGTGTGCACGGCAAGCCGGGCCGCCGAGACCAGTTCCGCTGATTGCGCCGCCGCCGCCGGTGCCGCGCGCAAGGGCACGGCAATCAGGCGCACCAGCGCCGGCCAGTCGGCCTCGCCATCTTGCGTCACGGTCAGCCAGCGGTCGGTATAAAACACATTGGTCACGTGATCGAGCGCGAACAGCGCTGTCGCCAGCGGATCACCGGCGGCTTGGGCCGGGTTGTCGTACGCATGCGCGACGCCCCAGCTCAGGGGTTCATGCAGCGTGAATTTCACGGCATTCGGATTCGGGGTGTCATCAATTTCAGCAATTTTTGGCATGTGGGCTCCCTGTAAAGAAGAGGATGGATGCCATCACGCGTCACCGATCATGACGTGCATCGGGTCCTGGTCGGCTTCAGTCGACAGGCCGTCGATGGCATGGAACGCCGCGTGCAAGGTATGCCACGGCAGGATCGCGCACTTGACGCGGACCGGCAGGTCGGCAA
>AEPR01000196.1 GCA_000195205.2 Oxalobacteraceae bacterium IMCC9480
ACCGACACAGGTGGGCGAGATGAGTATTCTAAGGCGCTTGAGAGAACTCGGGAGAAGGAACTCGGCAAATTGGTACCGTAACTTCGGGATAAGGTACGCCCTTGTAGTTTGACTCCCCTGCGGGAGAAGGACGAAAGGGTTGCAATAAACTGGTGGCTGCGACTGTTTAATAAAAACACAGCACTCTGCAAACACGAAAG
>AEPR01000195.1 GCA_000195205.2 Oxalobacteraceae bacterium IMCC9480
CAGCCCCACCGTGCCGACGCGTGCTAATTCGACCAATTAAGGCGCAGTCCCGGCCGGCAACGGCACTTCCGTCACGACCTCCGGCAAGGTCGCCAGGATCAACACCTCGACGCGGCGATTACGCACCCGCCCTTCCGGCGTGTCGTTGCTGCCGACCGGTTTGTTCGATCCGTGACCGACGGCCGTCAGGCGATTTTCGGCAATGCCGTTGTTGGAGAACAAACGCACCACGCTGCTGGCGCGCACGCTCGACAACTCCCAGTTCGATGGAAACGTGGCGTTGCCGATCGGCAGATTGTCGGTATGTCCTTCGATCTGGATCGCGTGGGTATCCTGGCTGAGCACTTGCGCGATCGCGCTCAATGCCGCGCCGGACTCGTTCGTCAGGCTCGCTTCGCCGGGGGCGAACAGCACGCTGGCATTGATCTCGATGCTCACGCCGCGGCTGGTCTGCGTGACCCGCACCTTGCCCGAACTGATCAGCGGCGACAGCACATTGAGGATGTCGCGTGCGATGCTGGTCATGCTTTCTTTTTCACGCCGCAGCAATTCGATGCGCTGCCGCTCGGCCGCCGGCGGACGGCCCGGCAACACGGTCGGCTGCTCGATCGGGACCGGTGGCGCGATACGAATCGGCGCACTGCCAAACGCCGCACCCAGCGAATTCGACAGCACCCGGTACTTGCCATTGTTGACCGACGAAATCGCGTACATCACCACAAAGAACGCGAACAGCAGCGTGATGAAATCGGCATACGAAATCAGCCAGCGGTCATGGCTGGGAGCGTCGTCGTCGAAGTGCTTGCGGCTGCGCGCGGTCGGGCTGGGCGGTTCGCGGTATTTGTTCATCCCGGGCTAGCGCTCGTAGGCTTTCATGCGTTCTTCGATCGAGATCGGATTGTCCCCGGAGGCGATGCAGCAGAAGGCATCGGCCAGCATTTCCAGGCGCGTGACTTCGTCGTTGACGGCGGTCTTGAGCTTGCCGCCTATCGGCAGGAACACCAGGTTGGCCAGGCCGACACCATAGATCGTAGCGACAAACGCGACGGCGATACCGGCACCGAGCCGGCTCGGATCGGACAGGTTTTCCATCACGTGGATCAGGCCCAGCACCGCCCCGAGAATGCCGATGGTCGGGGCATAGCCGCCGGCTGCATCCCAGATGCGCGCGGCCTTGCGTTCGCGTGTTTCGTAGCTGCTGATTTCGATGCCGAGGATTTCGCGCAACTTGTACGGATCGATGCCGTCGGTGAGCAGGCGCAAGCCCTTGGTGATGAAGGGATCGTCGCTGTTATCCATGAAGCGCTCCAGGCTCAGCAAGCCTTCGCGGCGGGCGGTCTGGCTCCACATCGCGACATCGGCGGCGTGCAGGCGATGCAGGTCGGGCTGATTGCGAAATGCGGCTGCTGCCATGCGCACGCCGCGCTTGACCGTTGGCCAGCCGCTCTGTAGCAGCACTGCCCCGAAGGTGCCGACCATCACGATGACGAACGCGGTCGGCTGCACCAGCGAACCCAGTCTGCCGCCTTCCAGCAATTGCCCGACCAGAATGCCGAGCAGTGCCAGGACCAGCCCGGCTACGCTACCCCAGTCCATGTCTTCTCCCTGAGGAAAGCGCGCATCCGGGCGATCGCCTGGCTGTGCAATTGCGAGATGCGTGACTCGGTCACGCCGAGCACGGCGCCGATTTCCTTGAGATTCATTTCCTGTTCGTAGTACAGGCCCATCAGGATTTTTTCGCGTTCGGGCAAGGCTTCGATGGCACGGATCACGGCATCACGAAAGCCGGCATTGAGCAGCGACTGCAGCGGATTGTCGGACAGGTCGGTGCAATAGCGATCCAGAAAATGCTCGTTGCCTTCGGAGCTGTCATGGAAATCTTCGTAGTACACCAGCTGATGGCCACCGCCCTCGCCGAGCAGATTCTGATACTCGGCCAGCGACAGTTTCATGTGTTTGGCGACTTCGGCTTCGAGCGGTGCGCGGCCCAGCTTTTGCTGCAAGGCCTGCATTGCCACTTCGATCTTGCGCATGTTCTGGCGCATGCTGCGCGGCAGCCAGTCGCTGCTGCGCAATTCATCGAGCATCGAACCGCGAATGCGCTGCACCGCGTAGGTTTCGAACTGTGCGCCGTGCGTGTCTTCGTAGCGGTTGATCGCATCGAACAGACCGATCATGCCGGCCTGGATCAGGTCATCGACTTCCACACTGGGCGGCAATTTCGCTTTCATTTGATGCGCGAGCCGTTTGACCAGCGGGGCGTGCTGGACCAGCAGATGATTCTTGTCCGATTTTCCGCTAGGTGTGTACATGAAACTCCAAGACTCGTGTAATGACGCTGGTCAGGCGAATTCGGGCATGCCCATGCCGCCGGCATCCCCGCTGGCAAACTGACCGGCCAACCGGCGAAACGCCACCGAAGCCAGCGCCATCGGAAACGCATCGATGACCGACCGGCCCAGCTGCGCGGCGCGCTTGAGGTCGGCGTCGACCGGCACCGAACCGATCGAGGTCAGTTCCAGTGCCAGATAACGGCTGGCCGCCTGCGCCATGTTGGCAAACACCTGCTGCGCTTCGCGCTCGCTGGCACCGGTGACCAGAATACCGAACGGCCGGCGACCCAGTTGCGCGCTCAAGCGCTTGATGATCGCATACGCCGCCGTGATCGAGCTACCGCTGCTTGACACCTGCACGACAATCTCGCCACGCTGCATGGCAGGCAACACAAAACTGTCATCGCCATCAAGCTCGGCATCGACCAGCACGATGTCATGCTGCGTCGCCAGTACGCCGAACGCATTCGACAAACGCCGGGCCTGGTCGACATCCTGCATCACGCTGCGCAGGTTCTCGCGCGCCAGCGTGGCAACACCAAAACCCTGCGCCAGCGTTTGCACGACTTCATTGAGTCCGCGCTCCTGGCGCGCCACTTGCATCAGCGTTGCCGCGCGCGCCGCACCGAGCCGGTTGGCCAGTCCGTTCGACGCTGAACAGGCATCGAGCAACAGCACATCGCTGCCGGTGCGCGTGAGCGAGGCGGCCAGATTGACCAGCGTGCCGGATTTTTCTTCGGTGCCCAATGCGGAGACAAAGCTGACCACGCGTGGCTTGGGACCTGCCAGCATGCGACGCAAGCCTTCGGCCTGGTCGGTGGAAAAACTAGCCAAGGTGCACCTCGCGCAGAGACTTGTCATTCGAGGCGCGGGTGGTGCCACCCATTACCAGCGGCAATTCGGCATCGGTGAACTGGAACGGCTTGCTTTCGCGCTTGAGCTTGAAGGCGCGATCGACCAGATACTGCTTGTTGGCGACATGCAGGTCTTCCGGCACGCGTTGGCCGTTGGCGACATAAAACAGGTTGAGCTTCTGGCGGATCACGACATCGAGCACGCTGCCGATGGTGGCGGCTTCATCGAGCTTGGTCATCACGCAACCGGCCAGGCCGCTGCCCTGGTAGGCACGCACGACTTCGTTCAAGGTCTCGCCGGTCGAGGTGGCATTGAGGCACAGCAGCCGCTTGACGCGCGAACCCGCGCCCTGCAGCATCGCGACCTGTTCGGTCACCATGTGGTCGCGCTGGCTGACGCCGACCGTATCGATGAGCACCGTGTGCTTGTTCTTGAGTTCGTCGAGGGCGATGCGCAGGTCGGACTCATCCTTGACCGAATGCACCATCACGCCAAGGATCTTGCCGTAGATGCGCAGCTGCTCGTAGCCGCCGATACGATAGCCATCGGTGGGGATCAGTGCCAGCTTGCCGGGACCGTGACGCATCACGCAACGCGCTGCCAGCTTGGCGGTGGTGGTGGTCTTGCCGACACCGGTCGGGCCGACCAGGGCAAACACGCCGCCCTGTTCGAGCATCGCGCTTTCATCGGTAATCGCGTTGATGTTGCGGGCCATGACGGTCTTGATCCAGCTCATGCCGGCAGCAGCGGTACCACCGGCCGGCAGGTTTTCGATCAGGTAACGCGACAGGCTGGCACTAAATCCGGCAGCCAGCAATTCGCGCAGGATCACGGCTTTTACCGGCTCGCGCTTTTGCTGCGACGACCACGACAGCTCGGAAAACTGCGACTCCATCATGGTCCGCATCGAGCGCAACTCGTTCATCATTTCGGCCATCTCGCGCAGCACGCTGATAGGCGCGGCCGGCTCGGGTACGCGGGCATCGCGTGACTGTTGCGACTGTTCCAGCGCACCGGCCAGGCCGGACGCCTGATCGGTGTCCGCCTTGAATTCGGTGCGCCGCTTGGCGAAGGCCGAGCGCACCGTCGCCTCTTGCGCCGGCAAGGCAACTTGCGCGATCAAGGTTTCTTTTTCGATCACCGGTGCCGCCAGCGACGACATGTCTTCGCTGGCCAGCGCCAGGATTTCGACCTGACCATTGATATTGCGATTCGACAGGATCACGGCATCCGGGCCAAGTGCCTCGCGGACTTGACGCAGCGCATCGCGCGAACTGCTTGCGGAGAATTTTTTCACGTTCATGCTTGAGCTCCAACCAGGCTGGTTACTTTAATGGTCTTTGTATCGGGTAGTTCGGCGTGCGACAGAACTTTCAATTGCGGCAGTGCACGGCGCAGGAAACGCGACAGCAGCGCCCGCAGTGGCGCCGGCACCAGCAGCACCGGCGTCAGGCCCAACTGCTCCTGATGCTGGGCCGCTTGCTGGGTCTGGTATTGCAGCGTATCGGCCAGACCAGGCTCGATGCCGGCACCGTCCGGACCGCTGGCCTGCAGCGCCTGCATCAGCAGGCGCTCCAGCCGGTTATCCAGCGCCATGACCGACAGCTCGTTGGTGCCGGGGAAAATGTCCTGGACGATGGCCCGGCCCAGGGCAATCCGTACCAGCGCGGTCAGCTCGTTGGCTTCCTGCACCTGCGACGATTGCTCGGCCAGGCATTCGATGATGGTGCGCATGTCGCGGATGTGGACGCCTTCATTGAGCAGGTTCTGCAAGACTTTTTGCAGCGTCGAGATCGATACCATCTTCGGCACCAGATCTTCGACCAGCTTCGGCATTTCCTTGGCGAGGTGATCGAGCAATTGCTGGACTTCCTGGCGACCGAGCAGCTCGGCCGCATGCGACGTGATCAGATGATTGAGGTGCGTCGCGACCACGGTGCCGGCGTCGACCACGGTATAGCCCATGGTCTGGGCCTGCTCGCGCATTGCGGCATCGATCCACACAGCCGGCAGCCCAAAGGCCGGATCGGTGGTCGGGGCACCGGCCAGCGTGCCGGTAACCATGCCCGGATTGATCGCCAGGAACTGGCCGGTATGGGCTTCGCCGGTGCCGACTTCGACGCCCTTGAGCGTGATCCGGTACGACGATGGTTTCAGTTCCAGGTTGTCGCGGATATGGACCGGCGGCGACAGGAAACCGACTTCCTGCGCGAATTTCTTGCGGATGCCCTTGATGCGCTTGAGCAGTTCGCCGCTCTGGGTCTTGTCGACCAGCGGGATCAGGCGATAGCCGACTTCGAGGCCCAGCATGTCGACCGGCACGATGTCTTGCCAAGTCGCTTCTTCGCTCTCGACCGGCGCGGCAGCGGCGACCGGTTCGGCGACGGCCTCGACAGGGGCGGCATTGCGCTTCGAAGCAGCATGACCGGCCGCAGCCAGCAACGCACCGAGCAAAATAAACGCCACATGCGGCATGCCCGGAATCAGTCCCATACCGCCGATGATGCCGCCGGTGATGTACAGCACTTGCGGCTTGGCGAACAGCTGGTTGACCAACTGGCTACCGATATCGACATCACTGGCCACGCGCGAGACCACCACACCGGCAGCGGTCGAAATAATCAGCGATGGAATCTGCGCGACCAGGCCGTCACCGATGGCCAGCAGCGTGTAGTTCTTGAGGGCCGCGGCGAAACCCATGTCGTGCTGCAGCAAGCCGACCAGCAAGCCGCCGATGATATTGATGACCGTGACGATAATGCCGGCGACGGCATCGCCGCGCACGTATTTGGAGGCACCGTCCATGGCACCGTAGAACTCGGCTTCCTGCGCCACTTCGGTCCGGCGTCGTTTGGCTTCGGGTTCGGCGATCAGTCCGGCATTGAGGTCAGCATCGATCGCCATCTGCTTGCCTGGCATCGCATCGAGTGCGAAGCGCGCACCGACTTCAGCGATCCGGCCTGCACCCTTGGTGACGACGGTGAAGTTGATGATGGTCAGGATGATGAAGACCACGATACCGACGGTGTAATTGCCGCCGATCAAAAAGTGGCCAAACGCCTCGATGACCTTGCCGGCCGCATCCGGGCCGGTATGCCCTTCGGTCAGCACGACCCGGGTCGACGCCACATTGAGCGACAACCGCAACATCGTGCTGACCAGCAGCACCGTCGGAAACGCCATGAAATCGAGCGGTCGCACCGTGTACAGCGCGGTCAGCAACACGATGATGGACAGCGCAATATTGAAGCTGAAAAAGATATCCAGCACGAACGCCGGCAGCGGCAGGATCATCATCGACAGCATCATGATGATGATGACCGGTGCGGCGATCGCCTTGCTGTTCGGACCGCTCATCCAGAGTGGCAATTTCAAGCTGTTCATTGTGCAAATCCGGTATCAGCTGGATCGGCGTTGCCATCGACATGAAGGCAACTCCCCAGATGGATCAGATTATTGCGCCAAGGGAAGAAACACCATCCAGCGAACAGGGGGGGAAAGTAGAGGGTATTCGCCATCTGCACGCTATGAGCGCGACCCAAAAAAATGGGGTCAGAGTCGATTTATCAAATGTCAAATAGGGTCAGAGTCGAATTTAAAACAGCAAAACAATTAGGGTCAGAGTCGATTTATTATTTATCAAATAGGGTCAGAGTCGAATTATTCAGCGTCAATTCATCACTCCAATCAACTGCCTTCAAGGGGATCCAGTCCAGCCGACACATCAATGTCCTGCGGCTTTTCGGCGCGTAAAAAATTAGGTTCAGAGTTGATTTATTAAATGTCAAATAGGGTCAGAGTCAATTTATCGGCTCACTCAACTGCCCTCAAGCGGATCAAGCCCAGCCGGCACGTCAATGTCCTGCGGCTTTTCGGGGCGATCGCCACCCTGGCTCTTGTAGGCTTTGAGCTGAAAGACGTAGGCCAGCACTTCGGCCACCGCCGTGTACAAGGTTTCGGGGATCGCGTCGCCGAGTTCGACATGCTTGAATAGCGCCCGCGCCAGCGGCGGCGCTTCGAGCAGCGGTACGTTGTTGGCTGCCGCCAGCTCGCGAATCCTGGCCGCGACCGCATCGGCACCCTTGGCGACGACTTGCGGCGCCCCCATCTTGCCATCGGTGTATTTCAGCGCCACTGCATAGTGCGTCGGGTTGGTCACGACGACGTCGGCAGTCGGGACTTCGGACATCATCCGGCGTCGCGCCATTTCGCGTTGCTGAGCGCGGATCTTGGCCTTGATTTCAGGATTACCTTCAGATTCCTTGGCTTCCTGGCGCACTTCCTGGCGCGTCATCATCATCTTCTTGGCGTAGCTCCACATCTGATACGGCGCATCGACCGCCGCAATCAGGACCAGCCCCATGACGATCAGCATGTAGGTCGAGAACAGCAGCTTCGCCATGTGCATGCTGCCCGCCTCGGCCGGCTCGACCATCAATCCGAGCACTTCATCGATCTCGCTGCGCATCACGAGATACGCAATCGATCCGACGATAACCGCCTTGGCGACCGCCTTGCCGAGTTCCACCAGCGCATTGAGCGAGACGATCTTGAGCAGTCCCGAAAACAGGTTCATCCGGCCGAAATTCGGTGCCAGCGCCTGCGCACTGAATAGCCACCCGCCGATCAGCAAGGGCGACGCCAGCGCGACCAGAATCAGGATCCCGGCCAGCGGCGCAAAGGCCAGCAGCAAGTCGCCCAGATGGCTGCCCAGCCGGCTCAGCAGCAAACTGAAATCAAACGCCTGGCCACGATCAAAGGTAAGCCCGGATGCCAGCGCCGCCTTCAACTGGCGCAACATGTTGGCACCGCTGATGTAGAGCCCGCCCCCCGCCGCCAGCAACACCAGACACGTCGCCAGTTCGCGCGAGCGTGGCACGTCACCGTTCTCGCGCGCCTTGTCAATGCGCTGCTGCGAGGCCGGCTCGGTTTTCTCCATGTCGCTTTCGTCGGACAACGCAACTCCTTTGCTGGCTGGAATCCGGCGTCGGCATGACGCGGATTTCCGTGTTCGAGATTATCAGACCAATCAAGAAAATCCATCCGGCAAACAAGAATGG
>AEPR01000194.1 GCA_000195205.2 Oxalobacteraceae bacterium IMCC9480
CACCGTGCCCACGCGAATGCACCGCCAAAGTCCGGATTAACCAGCACCGTCGTTCAGCGCACGTGAGCACAAAAAGCCGTGCCCACCCAACCCGCAGCCTCATCAGACACTTACCCCCCGCAGAATAAATCCCTCAAACGAAATATAAATCCATATAATGTGTTTTTAAATTTCGTCACCCCTCCATGTCCGCTCCCCCCATTCCGCTAGACCAGCTGCAAGCCTCCGCCGTCCAGGCGTCGGCCTTGCTCAAGGCGCTCTCCAATCCGACCCGCTTGCTGCTGCTGTGCCAGATCGGCCAGGGTGAGTACTGCGTCGGCGAGCTCGAAACCCTGACCGGGATACGCCAGCCGACGCTGTCGCAGCAGCTCACCATCCTGCGTGCCGAAGCGCTGGTCAGCACGCGGCGCGAGGGCAAGCAGATCTATTACCGTATCGCCAGCACGCAGGCGCTGGCGGTGATGCAAGTACTGATCGAACAATTTTGCCAATCTGAAAACGGAGCCACACCATGACCATAGACTGGATGCATTTCACCCCTTGGACCTCGCTGGCCGGCGGCGTATTGATCGGGATCGCTGCAGCGATGCTGCTGTTTTTCAATGGCAGGATCGCCGGCATCAGCGGCATCCTCGGCGGGCTGTTGCGGCCCGTGCGTGGCGATATCGGATGGCGCGCGGTGTTCGTGCTCGGGCTGGTTGCCGCACCGTTGGTTTGGCGTCTGTTTGCACCGTTACCGGCGGTACAGGTCGAGGCCGGCAATGTCACGCTGATCGTCGCCGGCCTGCTGGTCGGAGTCGGCACCCGCTACGGCTCGGGCTGCACCAGCGGTCATGGTGTGTGCGGACTGGCGCGCCTGTCGCCGCGCTCGATGGTGGCGACTGCGGCCTTCATGCTGGCCGGTTTTGCCTGTGTCTTTATTGTTCGCCACGTGCTGGCTTGAGGAGATGATGATGATGAAACTGCTACTGGCATTGCTGGCCGGCCTGGTGTTCGGCCTTGGCCTGATCCTGTCGGGCATGACCGACCCCGCAAAAGTGATCGGCTTTCTTGACATCACCGGTAACTGGGATCCGTCGCTCGGACTGGTCATGGGCGGTGCGGTCCTGGTCGGACTGCTGACGTTCCGCCTGACCGCAAGCCGGGCGAAGGCCTACTTCGGCGACGCATTGCAGATCCCGACCTCGCGCGACATCGATCGCCGGCTGGTACTGGGCTCGCTCACCTTTGGCGTCGGCTGGGGACTGGCCGGCTACTGCCCGGGTCCGGCACTGGCTTCGCTGGCCGGCGGCGGCCAGCAGGCGTTGCTGTTTGTCGCGGCGATGCTGGCCGGGATGGTGCTTTTTGCGGTGCTCGACAAACGCTGATTTGACGCCATCCGGCCTGCTTGATGTCGTCATTTGCAGCCAGTATCGGTCTTTGAGAACATTTTCGTGATACATACGAAGCCATGACCCAACCACTGACCTACTCTCCCACTCCCGCGCAAACCATCCATGCCATCAAGGCCAGTTGCGCGAGCTGCAGCCTGCACCAGTTGTGCCTGCCGATGGGCCTCGACGAAGGCGATATCAACCGGCTCGACCAGATCATCGGACGGCGTCGCCGCATCCAGCGCGACGAAGCCCTGTACCGGATGGAGGATCCATTTCGCAACCTGTACGCAATCCGCTTCGGCCACTTCAAGACCTTCCAGATCAATCCCGGCGGCGACACCCATATCACCGGATTCCAGATGGCCGGCGAGCTGCTCGGCATGGATGCGATCAGCACCGAGCGGCATCATTGCGATGCGGTGGCGCTCGAAGACAGCGAAGTGTGCGAGATTCCGTTTGCCCGGCTCGAAGAATTGTTCGGCGAAATCCCGCGCCTGCTGCATCACTTCCACCGCATCATGAGTCAGGAAATCATGCGCGAGCAGAATGTGATGCTACTGCTCGGTAATATGCGCGCCGAACAGCGCTTTGCCGCCTTCCTGGTGAACCTGTCGTCGCGTTATGCAACGCGCGGTTATTCGGCGACCAGCTTCCAGTTGCGCATGTCGCGCGAAGATATCGGCAACTACCTCGGCCTGACCATCGAGAGCATCAGCCGCTTGCTGTCGCGCTTCAAGAAGCAGGGCTGGCTGGAGGTCGACAAGCGCGAAGTCCGGCTCCTGGATGCGACCATGCTCAGGGCGCTGGCGGCGGGGACGACGCATTGCACGCCGATGTAACTGTCGGTCTCAGAACGGCAGGGGCCGGTCATCCGGCACCTGTACCAGGTAGACCGTGAGCAGGCTCGACAGCGCACAGAACAGCCAGCTTGAAAGAAAACCGATCGTGTAACAGGCAATGTCGGGCAAGCCGGTTGCGCCATTGAATCGCAGCAGCAATTCAGACGGATCGAACAGCGAAAAAAACAGCCCGGTCGCGGCAATCGCGGCGAGAAAGGCTGGCCACAAAATCGTCATCACTAGTCGCAGCATGGTCAGGCCTTTCTATGGGTGCGGCGGCACGTCGGCGCTGAGCATCATGACTTTTTGCTCCGGCCATTTCAGCTCGCCATTGAGGCGCCAGTCACGCTGTTCGCTCTCGATCAGGATTTGCCAGACGGCGCGGTCCAGCAGCGGCAGCGCCACCTGAAAATGTCCGCGCTCATCCAGCGCAGTGATCAGCTGGATATCCTTTTGCGGCAGGGTCGGATGGGCCAGATGCACGCGGATTTTTCCGGCCGGTGGCGGGCCGGCGGCGAACAGGGTACCGCTCAGCGTATCGGTCGCCGCATCGATCTGGCCGATAAATGACAAGCCCATCGCCGTCGCCACGCGATCGCGTCGCAAGTCCAGGTTGATGGCCTTGCCCTGCATGTAGTAATCGTCGACGACCAGCGCATCCTGATGAGTCACGGCAAGCCAGATCGTCACCGAACCGGCAACAATGACCAGGAAGGGGCCGAGCATCAACAGCCATGGCCAGCGATGCTTGTACCAGGGAGCGGGTTTGTGGATCAGGGTTGAGGCGTGCATGGTGTTCTCCTGTTAATGGTCGTCGTGCTTGTCGTGCTTGTCATGGTCATCGTGACCGGCGCCACGCGGCACGAAAAAGACCGCTTTTTCGGTGACCTGCTGGCTGGCATGATCGGTCGCCACCAGCGTGAAACTGATCTTGTTCGAGCCCGACCTGCCCTCGCCTGCCGCCACCCGGACCCGCACCGGCACCGCGCGCGAACCGGTGCCTTCGAGGTCGAGTTCGTCGGGCGACGCCAGCGCAATGCCGTCGATGCCGGCAACCGAAATCTTGAAGTGATGGCTGGCTTCGTCGGTGTTCATGATCTGCAGCCGGTAGACGTTTTCGATCATGCCGTCCTCGACTTCACGGCCCATGCTGCCGCGGTCGCGGATCACATCCATCTTCAGCGGCGTGCGCATGAACAGCGAGACAAAAAACGCGGTGATGATCAATCCCAGGATGGCCGTATAGATCAGCACGCGCGGTCGCAGCACGCGGGCCTGCATCTGCGCGAACGACCATTTTTTGGTGATCGCATGGTCAGTCGAATAGCGGATCAGGCCGGCCGGCAAATCGATCTTTGCCATCACCGAATTGCAGGCATCGATGCAGGCAGCGCAACCGATGCATTCGTATTGCAGGCCATCGCGGATATCGATGCCGGTCGGGCAGACCTGCACGCACATCGAACAGTCGATGCAGTCGCCCTGCACGTTCGCAGCCGGCGCGACGGTCTTCTTGGCGCGCGGACCACGCGGCTCGCCACGATCGGTGTCGTAGGTGATGATCAGCGTGTCCTTGTCGAACATCGAACTCTGGAAGCGCGCATACGGACACATGTACTTGCAGACCTGCTCGCGCATCCAGCCGGCATTGCCGTAAGTCGCCAGCGAATAGAACAGGATCCAGAACCATTCCCATGGCCCGAGACCGAGGCTGGCGACCGCACCGATGAGCGAACGCACCGGCGTGAAGTAACCGACAAAGGTCAGCCCGGTCCAGAGCGCGACCGCGCCCCAGACCAGATGCTTGGCCGACTTGCGCCAGAGCTTGTCGATGCCCCAGGCTTGCTTGTCGAGACGCATGCGGGCGCTGCGTGTGCCTTCGATCTTGCGCTCGATCCACATGAAGATTTCGGTGTAGACCGTTTGCGGACAGGCAAAGCCGCACCAGACCCGCCCGGCTACCGCGGTCACGAGAAACAGGCCGTAAGCACAGATGATCAGCAGCACGGCCAGGTAAATGAAATCCTGCGGCCAAAGCACGATGCCGAAGATGTAGAACTTGCGCGCGCCCAGGTCAAACAGCAAAGCCTGCCGGTCATTCCATTGCAGCCACGGCAAACCGTAAAACACCAGCTGCGTGAGCCACACGCACAGCCAGCGCAAGGTCGCGTATCGACCTTTGATTTCTCGCGGGTAGATTTCTTCGCGGGCGGCGTACATCTTGATGACCGAGACTTCGGGGGTGCTCATAAGCGACTACTTTGTCCTGTGGTGAAATTGAGTTGGCCGGCTTGGGCGGGGCGCTCGCGTGGGCACGGTGAGGC
>AEPR01000193.1 GCA_000195205.2 Oxalobacteraceae bacterium IMCC9480
GGCACGGTGACCCTGTGCCCACCCTACGAAATACGGTGCGGGCGACGAGCCTGTGCCCAAGCGACCGTCAGCCGCCAGCGACTTTGCGCAATATCGTGCTGACGACCATCGGCATGGCTGCTGCGGCCTTGCCGTCAGGCTTTCCCTGCAGGATCGCTGCCTTCTCTTCCTGCCCGGCCACATTCGACAGGTAGCGCATGCAGCTGACCCGCAGGAACGAACAGAAATTGCTGACCTTGCCTTGCTGGCGGATCACTTCATCGTAGAGCTGGCAGATCAGCTGGTTGGTTGTCAGCCCGTCTTTCAGGGCGATTCTTGCCAGTACATCCCAGCTCATGTTTTCCAGCCGGATGCTGGTGACGACCCCGTGGATGCGGATCGAACGGGTCCGTAATTCGTAGTGGATCGGGTCGGCCTTGACGTAGATTTCACACATGCTTGTCTCCTGTTTTTTATGGTGGTAGCGCGACGAGCTTACAGCTCCTTGCGGCGCATGGCGCCGGCAATAAAATCCGCCTGCCGGATTGCCAGCGCGACGATGGTCAGGGTCGGGTTTTCGCTGGCACCGCTGGTGAACTGGCTGCCATCGGAGACGAACAGGTTCTTGATGTCATGCGATTGTCCCCACTGGTTGACCACGCCATCCTGCGCACGCGCGCTCATCCGGTTGGTGCCCATGTTGTGCGTTGACGGATACGGCGGCGTGTAAATCACGCGTTTGGCGCCGACCGATTCATACAGCGCGCGGCCCTGACCGAACGCGTGCTTGCGCATCGCGATATCGTTCGCATGGTCGCTGAACTGGACGTTCGGGATCGGCAGTCCGAACTGGTCTTTTTCGGTCGCATGCAAGGTCACGCCGTTCGATTCCTGCGCCATGTCTTCGCCGACCAGCCACATGCCGGCCATGTTGTCGTAGGCATCCATCGCCGATGAAAAATCCCGGCCCCAGCTGCCCGGGTCCATGAAGGCCGCCATGAATGGCACGCCCAGCGAGACGGTTTCCATTTCATAGCCACCGACAAAGCCGCGTTTGGTGTCGTGCCGCGCTTCATCGCGCACGATCCCGGCCATCGTCGTGCCGCGGTACATGTGCACCGGTTGCTCGAAAGTGGCATAGACCGAACCGGTCATGTGGCGCATGTAATTCTTGCCGACCTGGCCGGAGCTGTTGGCCAGTCCGTTCGGGAATTGGGCCGATGCCGAATTGAGCAACAGGCGCGGCGATTCGATCGAATTGCCGGCCACGCAGACCACCCGCGCTTTTTGAAAACTGCGCTTGCCCTTGGCATCGCTGTAGAGCACGCCGGTGACCAGGCCGGCGGCGTTATGTTCGATCTTCAGCACTTGCGCATCGGCGCGGATTTCGAGGTGACCGGTTTGTTCGCCCTTGGGGATTTCGGTATAGAGCGTCGACCATTTCGCGCCGGATTTGCAGCCCTGGAAACAGAAGCCGATCTGCTGGCAGGACCCGCGACCGTCACGCGGCTGTGAGTTGATGGCCATGTTGCCGCTGTGGTAGTCCTTGTAGCCCATCTTTTTGGCACCGGCAGCCAGCACCTTGTAATTGTTGTTGCCGGGCAGGCGGGGAATGCCGTTGGTGCCACCGACGCCCATCTTGTCTTCGGCCTTGGCATAGTACGGTTCCAGTTCGGCCAGCGTGATCGGCCAGTCGAGCAGGTTGGCACCGGCCACTGCGCCATAGTGGGTGCGCGTCTTGAACTCGTGTTCCTGAAAACGCAGCGAGGCGCCGGCCCAGTGCACGGTCGATCCGCCGACCGCCTTGACGATCCAGGTCGGCAGGTTCGGGAAGTCCTTGGCGATGCGCCAGGTGCCGGAAGTCGTGCGTTTGTCCAGCCATGAAATCTTGTCGAACATCGGCCATTCATCGTTTTCAAAGTCGGTGATTTCATGCCGCTTGCCGGCTTCGAGTACGACTACGTTGATGCCTTTTTGTGCCAGTTCATTGCCCAGCGTGCCGCCACCGGCACCTGATCCGACGATCACGACGACTTCTTCGTTCAAAGCAAATTTTGCAGCCACGTCTGTCTCCTTGATTTTTTTATAGGGGCCGTGCTGATGCCGTAGTGCGTTACAGGTTCTCCATCCAGGTCTGGTCATTGAAGCCGCGCTTGATGTACCCGCCCAGTTCGGCGGAGGGGCCCTGGTAGCCGAGCTTGCCCCAGACCGCAGGCTGGTTGTACAGGCTGACCACCAGGTCGCCACGCAATTTGAGGAAGAACGGCGTGCCGGCCATCGTGGTCAGGATGGCCACGCGTGCGGATTCGTCGGGGATGTCGAGGTACGGTCGCGCACTGGCCTTGTTGGCCGCGGCGACGCCATCGACCAGTAGCGTGCGCAGTGCCGCATCGGTCTTGACCTGATCGCCGTAGATCGCGACGGCCTTTGCGTACAACGCGTCGTCGAAACGGTCATGCGGAAAAATATCGCGTGCCATTCTGGTCAGCGTCGCGAAGACATCGCGGCCCAGCGCGGCCTCGGCGGCGGCCTGGTTCGACACGAACAGTGCCGGGATGCCGGTCGCGACGCTGGCGGCAGTGCCGGCCGAGGCAATGTGCAGGAAGCGGCGGCGCTTCGGTTGTTCTGGTAAGTCCATGGTTGTCTCCATTGATTGTTGTTATCCAGAAGTGGTGATGCAGATGCAGGTGTCAGCGGTAGTGCCCCCATTTCTCCAGCACTTCGATCTTGTAGCCATCCGGATCGAGCACAAAGAAAAAGCGCGCCAGCAGGGTCTCGTCCTGTTTGAATTCCTTGATCGCCGCCGGTGCGCAGCCCATCGCGGACAGCTTGTCGTGCATGGCCTGCAGGTCATCGGTGACGATGCCGATATGGCCGTAGCCGTCGCCGTGCGTGTAGGGCTCGGTGCGGTCGCGGTTGTGGGTCAGTTCGAGCTCGAATTCGCTTTCGGGATTGCGCAAATAAATCAGCGAAAAATCCGGGTAGTCGAGCCGGTGCGAGACGGCAAAATCGAAGCCTTCGCCATAGAACTGCAGCGAGCGATCCGGGTCAAGGACACGGATCATGGTGTGGATGATTTTTGGCATGGCGGCTTCCTGTGTAAGACGGCGAAGGCCAGTATCGTCCTTCGCCAAGGAAGCGGGGTAGCAGTGCAATACTACTTTTGAGAATTTTGTGCGGGCGCCAGTGGCAGCATCAATTCATTGCGCCGCATGAACCATGGCGTCCAGGGCGGGTCATAGCGCGCCAGCGTTGCCGGGCCGGTTGCCGATAACTGGCGACGCGCGACGAAGGCATCGAGGTCGGCAGTTTTTTGCACGATGCTGTCCTCGCCGGCCAGGCCGGAGAAGGTCACGACGGCGACGCGCGAGGCCGGCAGCATGCGCAACCTGACCTGCGGATTGTCCGGTGCCGGCAAGCTCTCCAGCGTGTAGGCTGCCGGCATCATGAAACGGATAGTCCATTGATTGCCCTGCGCCGTCTGGGTCACGGGTGCTGTCATCGGGATTGCGACGCCGGTGCTGTTTTCCTGCAGGACTGGCGCGGTCATGGCGATGCGTTGCTGGCGGCCGTTGCCGCCAAAAATATAGCCGGCCAGCAGCTTGAAGCCGCTACTGACAGCATCGCTGCGGGTGCCGCTGACGGTGACTTCGGCGGCGATCAGTGCCGGATAATCACGCACCTCGAACGATTCTTCCTTGATTGACACGGTGTGTGCCGGTTCTTCGGTTGCCATGGCATTTCCTCCTGAAAAAAAGACGCCGAGCGCAAGCAGCAGGCGGGTAAGTAGTGGGGTCATGGGTGTCGCTTCCGGTGTGATGGGGGATATAACGAGTGACGAGCATAGACGTATCTGAGACTGGTTGCTGGTGGCCGGTTCGTCCGGTGCGGGATATTGCCCGTGCCGCCATAGACCGTTCGTCCTGAGCTTGTCGAA
>AEPR01000192.1 GCA_000195205.2 Oxalobacteraceae bacterium IMCC9480
GGCTTTTTGTGCCCACGCGCGCGCACCGGAGATGCCGGTCAATTCTGCTGGTTCGGTGGTGCATTCGCGTGGGCATGGTATAGCCATGCCCACGCACCGGGCTTCGGGCTTACGCGCCTGTTGCGAATAGCTTGTCGTAGGCCGCCAGCAAGGTCGTATGCATCGCGCTGCCTTCCATGTCCGCACCCAGCGTGACCAGTCCGAAAAAATATTCGCTGCGGTCCAGCAGGGCGGTGGCCTGGCGGACGGTGTCGGCGCCGTACAGCAGCACCAGCGCGCGCTGGTAGTCCTCGCTTTGTCCGAGTTGCACCAGGCTGTCGATGCAGCGATAGACCAGCCGGCGTGCCGGGTTCATCTGCTTGTACTGGTGAATCCAGTCGCAGCCTTCGCGGATGGCTTCGTCGTCACCGATGGCCAGCGCCAGCAGGGTTTTCAGTTCGCCGATGCGCAGTTCTTTCCAGGTCGTGCCGGGCGGAATGGCGAGGCCGAGGATTTCCCAGAGCGGGCGCTCGTCGCTGAGGTTCGAGGTCTGCAGATAGGCCAGCAGCTCCTCGCATTCTTCTTCGTTGAGGTCGTTGAGCCGCACCAGCGCCGGACGGATGTCATTGCCGACACTATTGTTTTCCCATTCGAGGTCTTCGACCGGATAGATTTCCGACATGCCCGGTACCAGGATGCGGCAGCTGTACGCGCCTTGCTCGCTGAAGTCGGAGACGTAGATGTCCTTGTCTTCGGCAGCGACGGCGGCGCAGAGCCAGTTGTAATCTTCTTCGGTGGTGTTGCTGAAGTTCCAGTCGGCGAACGGGAAGTCGGGCGTATCGCTCAGGAAGTCCCAGCTGACCACGCCGCTGGAGTCGACGAAGTGGATTTCGAGGTTGGCCACCGCGGTGATTTCATCCATGTCGAAGCCCGGTTCCGGAAAGCCTTCGAGCGAGGCCAGTGCGCGGCCTTGCAGCAGTTCGGTCAGGGCCCGCTCAAGCGCGATCTCAAAGCGCGGATGCGCGCCGAAGCTGGCGAACAGTCCCTGGTCGTCCGGATGCAGCAGCGTCACGCACATCACCGGATAGCGGCCACCGAGCGAGGCGTCACGCACCAGGATGCCGAAACCGGCGTCGCGCAAGCCCTTGATGCCGGCGGCAATGCCGGGATAGCGGGCAATCACCTCCTCCGGTACTTCCGGCAGGCACAGCCCTTCGCTGATGATGCGGTACTTGATATGGCGCTCGAAAATCTCGGACAGCGCCTGGCTGCGTGCTTCCATCATCGTATTGCCCGCCGCCATGCCATTGCTGACATACAGGTTGCCGATGATGTTGACCGGGATCCAGGTCTGCTCGCCGTCGCGCAAGCGGGTGTACGGCAAGGTGCAGATACCGCGTTCGATGTTGCCCGAGTTCAGGTCGACCAGTACTTGACTATCAATCTGGCCGTCGGGATTATAAAAGCTGTGCAGCGCCGGATTCATCATTTCGACCGGCCAGCGGCCATCTTCGGTCGGTGCAAACCAGCGCTCTTGCGGATAGTGAACGAAGGGGCGATTGGCGCGGGTCGCGCCGAGATAGAAATGGGTCCAGAAATAATGCGTACCGAGCCGCTCGAAAAACTCGCCCAGTGCACTCGCACGTGCCGCCAGTTCGGTCGCGCCCTTGCCGTTCGAAAACAGCATCGGGCATTCGTGATCTTTCATGTGCACCGACCAGATCGCCTCGACCGGATTGAGCAGCGAGGATTCGTCCAGATGGAAACCGCGCTCGGCCAGTTTGGCCTGCATCGTGCGGATCGTCGATTCGAGGGAGGCGTCTTTACCGGGGATGAAGCTTTCTGTATGCATGGCGGGCGATCGGTAGTTGTGGGGGCGTGGCGGTATTGCGGAGGCCGTCATGCTACCGCAAACCCCGCTGGCGGCAGCATGGTTTCGGACTAAGGAAATAAAACGATTGGTTGCCTGTGAAGGTGCTACGAAGTTGGTACACTCGCCGCACGCAGAAGATAACTAAAAAAGTAGGCTTACAGAGAAGCGATGCTCCCATGTCAGATAGCAGCGTAGCGGCCCCGCCACCGGCGTCGCGACCACGTCCGGAACAATCCGATACCAGCAAGGCAGACGATATGCTGATCCGTAGTTTTTGCGACGGTGAACTGCGCGCCTTTGAAGTACTGGTCATCAAATACCAGCGTCGCGTGGCTGCCGCCATCAACGCCTCGGTGCACAATAACGGCGTGGCCGAAGAACTGACCCAGGAGACTTTTTTGCGGGCTTACCGCAGCCTGCCCGGGTTTCGTTTCGAGAGCGGATTTGCGACCTGGTTGTATGCGATTGCGCGCAACCTTGTGACCTCGTATCATCGCGACGGCCATGGCAAAGCCGATAACCGCATCTCGCTCGATGGCATGGAAGAGACGCTCGGCCTGGCCGCAACCGAACGCCTGCAAGGCATCGTCGACGGTCCCGAAGAGCTGCTGGCCGAGCAGCAACTGGCCGCCGGTATCCAGCGCTCGATCGATGGTTTGTCGACGCCCATGAAGGACGCGTTGATGCTGCGCGAGGAGGAGGGCTTGAGCTACGCCCAGATTGCCGAGTCGATGGAGTTGCCGCTCAATACCGTTCGCTCAAATATTTTTCGTGCACGTGCAACTATTGCCGATGCGATTCGTCCTTTGCTGGACAGGACCATTACCCAGAGATTTCTTTGATTTCAACATCACGTATCGACAGCCAGGTAACCGCTTCAATGCTTCTCGACGACGAGATGACCCAATCAGAGTTCGATGCCGCCCTCGCAGTCGTCAAGGCCGATCCGGCCATGATGACCGCGCTGGCAGCATCCCAGTTTGTCAACGATGCGCTGCAAGGCCATCTGTGCCTCGACAACAATTTCACTGCAAGAATCATGCAGTACATTGCAGTGAGTGAGGCAGAGCGGCTTGCACAATCCGGCGACGAATCCGGCCCCGGGTAGGGGTGTCTGAAAACTCCGCACTTCGCCACTGGCGCGGCGCGGAACTGTCAGCAATAACATGATCATCGGAGAATCGTTCATGGAAGCAGTCACACTTGGTCAGTACGAATTGGTCTACAACGCCTTTTCATTTGCAATCGCAGTCATGGGAGCGGCAACGATATTTTTCTTTCTGGGCCGTTCGCAAGTCGCTTCGGCTTATCGCACCGCTCTTACCATCACCGGCCTGGTCACCTTGATCGCGGCTTACCATTACCTGCGGATTTTCAATTCGTGGGAAGCCGCTTTCGTGATTACCGGCGATCAGATCAAGGCCTCCGGTATCAAGTTCAATGATGCCTATCGCTACGTTGACTGGCTGCTCACCGTGCCACTGTTGCTGATCGAACTGATCCTCGTGATGCGCTTGCCACGTGCCGAAACCATCGCCAAAAGCACCAAGCTCGGCTTGCTGGCTGCGTTGATGGTCGTGCTTGGCTACCCGGGCGAAATCTCGGCAGACGGCGGTACCCGCTGGATGTGGTGGGGCCTGGCCATGATCCCGTTCCTGATCATTGTCTATGACCTGTTTGTCGGCCTGAAAAAATCCATCGATTCACAGCCGGCCGCAGCACGCGGTCTGATCAGCACCGCACGTTGGGTCACGGTCATTTCATGGTGTTTCTATCCGGTCGTGTTCGTCTTCCCGATGATCGGCTTCACCGGTAGCAGCGCTGCCACCGCCGTTCAAGTGGGTTACACCGTCTCCGACATCGTCGCCAAGGCCATGTTCGGCGTCCTGATCTACATGATCGCAGTACGCAAATCCGAAGCAGAAGGCCAGCACGCCTGATTAGTGTGATGCCAGACCGTCGCAGCGTCGCTGCGGCGGTCGTTCCTGTCTTCACCGGAGTGCTGCAATGACTGCTTTATCCCTGTCTGCTTTACCCTCTTTGATCCGGCAGTGCGACAGCTTGTCCGCACTGGTGGAAACCCGCATGGCCGAACTGGCCAGGGTCAGCTTGCCGTCGACACTGGTCGGTGCGCTGTCGCACCACCTCGATTCCGGCGGCCAGCGCGTGCGCGCGCGGCTGGCCCTGTACGCGGCTCAGGCCTTGCACTTGTCCGACGACGATGCAGTCACCATTGCCGTGACCGTCGAACTGCTGCACAACGCTTCGCTGATTCACGACGACCTGCAGGACCGCGATGTGCAACGCCGCGGCTGCGCGACGCTCTGGTCCGCGTTCGGCGAGAACGTCGCGATCTGCGCCGGCGACCTGTTGCTGTCGGCTGCTTATGGCAACCTGTGCCGCTTCAGTGATAGCACCCGCTTGCCGCAGTTGCTAGCGCAGGTGCATGGTGCCACCGCCAGCGCGGTCCATGGACAGTGCGCCGACCTGTCCGGCCAAGCCTGCGACATCGCCTTGTATGAAAAAATCGCCGCCGCCAAGTCGGGCGCCTTGCTGGGCCTGCCGCTTGAATTAGTCCTCATTGCGACCGGTCACGAAAACTCTCTGGCGCTCGCGCGGCAGGCCGCCGATGCCTTTGCGGTCGGCTATCAGATCGTTGATGACATCGACGACATCGACAAGGACCGTGGGTCCGACGGCCAGCCGGCGGGACTCAATGCCTGCCTGGTGCTGGCAGCGAACGGTCATGGTGACTACGCGCACATGGTGGCGCGGCAACTGGCGCTGGCCCGCTTCGAGGACGCGATCGGGTTCGCCGGGCGCTTGCCGAACGATGCCGGAGCACTGCTTGCCAGTCTTGCGCAAACCCTGTCGGGGCGGCTATGAAACGAATGAGTCCGGCCGAGAGTCACGCTGCAAATCAGGCCACTGAGCGCAGCAAATCCCGGCACGCCATCGTCATCGGTGCCGGCTACGGTGGCATTGCCTCGGCCTTGCGCCTGCGCGCCAAGGGTTATGAAGTGACCTTGCTGGATCGCTGCGCAGCATTGGGCGGAAGGGCGCAAGTATTCCGTCGGCAAGGCTACACGCACGATGCCGGTCCGACCGTTATTACCGCGCCGTTCCTGTTCGAAGAATTATTCGCACTGTTTGGCGAACAGCTGGCCGACCACCTCACGCTGGTGCCGCTGACACCGTGGTACCGCTTCCGCTTTGCCGATGGCGATACCTTCGATTACGGCGGCACGCTGGAACAGACGCTGGCGGAAATCCGCCGCATCGAACCGCGCGACGAAGCCGGTTACCTGGCGCTGCTGGCGCACTCGAAACGGATTTACGATGTCGCCTTCACGGAGCTGTCGGCACTGCCGTTCGATCGCTTCCTGACGATGGTGCGGCAAATCCCTCGACTCATTGGCTTACGCAGCTACCAGACGGTATGGGGCTTGGTCTCGACCTATCTGTCGCACCCCAAATTGCGTCAGGCCTTCTCGATCCAGCCCTTGCTGGTGGGCGGCAATCCGTTCGATACCACCAGCATTTACGGCTTGATCCATTTTCTTGAGCGCGCCCACGGTGTGCACTTTGCGATGGGCGGTACCGGTGCCATCACGCAGGCGCTGGGCGCACTGATGACGCGCCATGGCATCACGATCCGCTTGCAGACCACGGTCGCGTCTATCCGCATTGAACAGCAGGTCGCGACTGGCGTGCGACTCGATGACGGCACCGAACTGGCGGCCGATGTGGTGGTCTCGAATGCCGATGCCGCGCATCTGTATGGCGTGATGGTCAAGCCGGCCGAGCAGGCCCGCGCGACCCGCCTGAAACTCGCCGCGGCGCATTATTCGATGGGTTTGTTCGTGCTGTATTTCGGCACCACGCGGACCTATCCGGAGGTCGCGCATCACACCATCACGATGGGCGAGCGTTATGAATCGCTGCTCAAGGATATTTTTGACCGCAAGATCCTGACCGACGATTTCTCGTTGTACCTGCACCGCCCGACCGCCACTGATGCGAGCTTTGCGCCGCCCGGTTGCGACAGTTTTTACGTGCTCTGTCCGGTGCCCAACCTGCAAGGCAATGTCGATTGGGCCGTCGAAGGGCCGCGCCTGCGCCAGCGCATCATCGACAATCTGGACGCGACGCTGCTGCCCGGCCTGGCCGACTGCATCACGGCGGATTTCTACATGACGCCGGCCGATTTCCAGCACGACTATCTGAGCACGCACGGTGCCGGCTTTTCGATTGCGCCGCTATTCAGGCAATCGGCGTGGTTCCGTTTTCATAACCGTGCTGAAGGAATCGGCAATCTGTATCTGACAGGAGCCGGTACCCACCCGGGTGCTGGTTTGCCGGGCGTGCTGTGTTCCGCCAAAGTAGTCGATGCACTGATTCCGGCGCTGCGGTGAGTGCCGCCGCCGCCAGCGTCGCAGCGCGCCTTGCTCTCGACGAGGCGGATGCGGTGCTGGTGCAAAAAGGCCGCACGTTTCATTGGGCCCGCCGCTTGCTCGGTGCCGGTCACGCAGCACGCGCGACCCGCTTGTACGGCTTTTGCCGGCGCATCGACGACATCGCCGACGAGTCGGCTTCGCCGGTCGCCGCCAGGGCCGCATTGGCCGCGATCAGTGTCGCGATTGCGCATGGCGAATCCAGCGACGGCGAGCCGGTAGTGGCCGACATGCTGACCCTGATGGCCGAGTGCGATATCGCGCCGGAGATCGTGCTCGAACTGCTGCATGGCGTCGATTCCGATCTCGATCCGGTGCGCTTTGCCGACGAAGCCGAACTGCTGCGCTACTGCTATCGCGTCGCCGGCACCGTCGGGCTGATGATGTGCAAGGTGCTCGATGTCACGGATCCGCAAGCGCTGCATCATGCGATCGATCTCGGCATCGGCATGCAGCTGACCAATATCTGCCGCGACGTGTGCGAGGACGCGGCCAGCGACCGGCGCTATTTGCCGGCGACGCTGGTCGGCGCGCTGGCACCGGGATTGCTGGTCGAACCCGCACCGGCGCTGCAACCGGCGCTGCGTCGTGGCCTGATCCGTCTGCTCGCGCTGGCTGACCAGTATTACCGCAGCGGCGAGCAAGGGCTGGCGTATCTGCCGCTGCGTGCGCGTGCTGGCATGCTGGTGGCAGCGCGGGTGTATTGCGCGATCGGCACGCAATTGCGCCGCGCCGATCATGCGTGCTGGCAGGGCAGGGCCTTTGTTCCCACGCGCACCAAGGCCGGCTTGACGGTCAGGGCAGTGCTGGTGCTGGCCAGTCATCCCGATTACTGGAATCCCTCAGTAAGGCATGACCAGACCCTGCATCAGTGCCTGCACGGACTTCCCTATGTCGACTGAACCTGAACTGCTGATCCTAGGCGGCGGCTGCGCCGGCCTGAGTCTGGCGATGCAACTGGCGGCGCTGGGCCGTGACTGTCCGCGCACTGTCATCATCGAGCCGCGCACCGTGTATGCCAACGACCGGACCTGGTGTTTCTGGGGCACGCCGGCCACGCCACTGGCGGACCTGAGCTGCCACCAGTGGTCGACGATGATGGTGCGGGCCGGTCGCCGGATTGCGTTTGTCGATTGTGCTGCGACGCCTTACCGGATGATCGCCGCCGCTGATTTCTATGCAGCGGCACAGCGCGCCATTGCGGCCAATACGCGCATCACGATCGCCGCCGGCGAGCGCGTGACGACCGCGCCGGTCAAGCGCGACGGCCGCTGGCAGGTCAGTACCAGTGGGGGCAATTACTCGGCCGCGACGGTGGTCGATACCCGTCCTGCCGCGCCGGCCGAACACGGCGGCGCGACACTGTGGCAATCGTTTTCCGGCGTCGAGATCGATTGTGACAGTCCGATGTTCGATCCGGCTTGCGTCGACCTGATGGATTTTTCGCTGAAGGAACCCGGTCGCATCCAGTTCGTCTATGTCCTGCCGCTGACGGCGCGGCGCGCGCTGATCGAAGTCACGGTATTTGATCCGATGCCGCTGGCGGCAGCCGATCTGGCCGATGCGCTTGAGCAGGCCGTGGCGGCGCGCGTGCATGGCCTGAGTTACCAGGTGCGCCGCGCCGAGCAGGGCATCCTGCCGATGGGAGCGGTGGCGGCGGCTGCGCCGGTTGATGCGGGCTACGTGCGCGCCGGTCTCGGCAACGGCGGCGCGCGACCCAGTTCCGGCTATGCGTTCCAGCGTATCCAGCGCTGGGCTGCCGGTTGCGCAGTACGCGTCGCGGCGGGCCAGCCGCTGCAGGGCCATGTCGCCGATCCCTTTTTGTTGCGGGCGATGGACCAGCTTTTCCTGTCGGTGCTGAGCGCGCAGCCGGCCAATGCACCGGCCTTGTTCGTGGCGCTGTTCGGGCAGCACGACGCGGCGCGGGTACTGCGATTTTTGAGTGACGAGGGCACGCTGGCCGACTATCTGGCCTTGATTGCAGCGCTGCCGGTGCGGCCTTTTCTGCAGCAAATTCCGGCTACGCTGCAGCGCGTGCTGCGGCAGCGCCGGGTGGTCAGCGCATGACCGCGCTGCGCTGGCAGGGTGTGATTTTTAGTGCCATGGCCTTGTTGGTTGCCGCTGTCAGTCTGCCGTTTGGTGCTGCCGTCGGACCGGTCATGTTGCTGCTGCTGGCCGGCCTGATCGTGCTGCTGGGCGTGCCGCACGGCGCGTTCGATCCGCTGTTCGCGCAGCGCCTGCATGCGCTGTCGGGATGGCGCGACTGGTGTCTTTTCACGCTGGCCTACACGCTGCCGGCGCTGCTGGTGGCGCTGCTCTGGCAAAGCGCGCCGGGACTTTTTCTGGGCGGTTTCCTGTTGCTGTCGCTGCTGCATTTTTCGGGCGATCCGGAAGCCGGTAGCAGTACATTTTTCCGGCTCGTCTATGGCGGGCTGGTTATCGTGTTGCCGGCAATGCTGCATGTCGATGAAGTCGCGCGGCTGTTCGGCATGCTGGCCGGTCAGGAGGCCGCGGCGACGCTGGCGGGCTTCCTGCACCTACTGTCATGGCCGTGGTTGCTGGCAACGGTGCTGGCGATGCTATCGGCGCTGCGTTTGCGCTGGCAGGCTGCGCTGGAAATGCTGGCGGTGGCCGCGCTGGCGGTGGCGGCATCGCCACTGGTGGCGTTCACGGTGTTCTTCTGTGCGATGCACGGGGCCCGGCATATGCTGCGCACACTGGCGCATGCCGGGCCGGTGGCTGCGCGCAGCGTCCTGCGCTTTGCCGTGCTGCCGATGCTGGCCGTGGCCGTGCTGTTCGCTGTGGCGTTCTGGGTCTGGCGCGATGTGGCACTGGAAGAGCGATTGATCCGGCTGATTTTCATTGGCCTGGCAGCGCTCACCGTGCCTCACATGGCGCTGATCGAGCGGGTGCGGTTTAGCGGTCGCTGGTAGTGCAGTGCTGAGAGCAGCGGGGCGTGTCGATACGACGTCGACGGTAACAGGCGCGAGAACTCCTGCCGGATCACGCCATAACATTCACACGATTGCGATTCCAGTCCGGCCCGGTCGAGCACCGTGATGTGGCCGCGCCGGTAGCGGATCAAGCCGATCTCCTGCAATTTTCCGGCGGCCTCGGTGATGCCTTCGCGGCGCACGCCGAGCATCGTCGAGATCAGTTCCTGCGTGGTTTTAAGTTCATGGCTATCGAGCCTGTCCACCGTCAGCAGCAGCCAGCGACACAATTGCTGTTCGACCGTGTGATGGCGGTTGCAGACAGCGGTTTGTGCCATGTGGGTCAGCAGGGCCTGGGTGTAGCGCAGCAGCAGGCGCATCACGTGTTCGGATCTGCGGAACTCGTCGAGCAGGACGTGCGCCGCCATCCGGTAGCCATGGCCGCTCGTTTGCACGACCGCCCGGCTGGGTGTCGTGACACCCCCCATGAACAAGGACACGCCGAGCATGCCTTCGTTGCCGACGCCGGCGATTTCGGATGAGCTGCCGTTCTGCAACTGGCAATGCAGCGACAGGATGGCGCTGGTCGGGAAATATACGTATTGGGGTTTGCCGCCGGATTCGGAGAGGACGTCGCTGGTCAACAGCGGGACCAGTTCGAGATGTGGCGAAAGCCGGTCGAATTCGGCGCGTGGCAAGGCGGCTAGTAGATGGTTTTGTTTGGGGTTGTGCTGTGAATCCATAGTAGGTAGGTCCTGGTCGATGGCAATTGATCCGCAGGTTAGCGACGCCGGTGATAACGGAAAACGACGGTATCACGGTGATCTGTGTTACAGCTTGAGCCTTACCTTTTGACACTTTCCATGAACTTTATTACAACATTCCATTGCGGCAACTCAAAAAAAACCACCGACCCAAGGCCGGTGGCGTTTGCTTCCGGGCGGCAGAAAATCAGCGCGTGCCGCTGACTTCCACCTCGACGCGGCGATCCGGTTGCAGACAGGCGATCAGTGCCGGCGTGATCCGGGTACCGACGCAGTCACCCGTTTTGGTCACCGGTTCGGCACCGTCGACGCCGCTGGTCATGATCCGTGCAGCCGGAATGCCGGCGGCCGTGACCAGTTCGTTTTTGACGGCATCGGCACGGCGGCTTGACAGTTTCAGGTTGTAGGCATGGCTGCCGATGCGGTCGGTGTGGCCGGTGACCTTGATCTGGTCGTAGTCGGTACCGCTCAGGTCGCTGGCGAACTTGCCCAGTGCCA